>NZ_FAOZ01000017.1 GCF_001536285.1 Parafrankia irregularis
ATCCAGGCCGGCCGCCCGCAGGTAGATGACCTCGTCCTTGACGTCCTGCCGGCCCAACGCCGCCCCCTTCGACCCGATGACCATCGGTGGACATCGGGTCGCCTGGAGAGACCAGGGAACGGGCGAATCTGACACACGTGCTCCCGGCAGCCGCCAGGGGCGGCTGCCATGGCACAAACCGTAGTCCCGGAACCGGCCTCCATCGCCAGCCTTGCTTCACGAGCTCACCGGCATCACAGAATCACCGGCTTACCAGGCGACCCGGCCCTATTTTTCCCTGCATCCGTGGAGGCCAGCGCAGCGGCCTGGCGACCCTTGCTCGGGAGCAGCGACGGACGGGCGTGCCCCGCGCCGGCTGTGTGCCGCGGCGCGGGGCACGTGCGGTGGGCCCGCGGTCAGGAGTCGGAGTGTCGACCGCGGGCCAGCGGGCCCGTGGCCACGAGTTCGTCCCGTTCCTCGGCGAAACCGGCGGCGGAACCGGCGGGTGCGGCGGAACCGGTGGGCTTCTCCGCGCCGTGACGCGGGCCGGGCAGCTGCTGCGCACCGGCTCCGGCTCCGGCTCCGGCTCCGGCACCGGCTCCGGCTCCGGCTCCGGCTCCGGCTCCGTCGAGGCTGGCGCCTTCGACGTCGACGTTGGGCAGGATGCGGTCGAGCCGGCGCGGCAGCCACCAGGCGGAGCGGCCGAGCAGAGCCATCACGGCGGGGATGATCGTCATGCGGACGAGGAAGGCGTCCACGGCGACCCCGAAAGCGAGCGCGAGGCCCATCTGCTTGATCAGCGCTTCCGGGGTGAGGATGAACCCGGCGAAGACACTGATCATGATGATGGCCGCGGCGATGACGACCCTGGCTCCGTGGTCGAAGCCGTTGATGACCGCACTGGTCGGGTGCGCGCCGTGGACGTACTGCTCGCGCATGCCGGTGACCAGGAAGACCTGGTAGTCCATGGCGAGGCCGAACACCAGGCCGACGACCAGCAGCGGGAGCAGGCTCATGATCGGCCCGGTCTGGCCCTCGATGCCGATCAGGCCGTCCAGCCAGCCCCACTGGAAGACCGCGACGGTGGCGCCGAGAGTGGCGACGACCGTGAGCAGGAATCCGCCGACCGCCGTGAGCGGGACCAGGATCGAACGGAAGACCAGGCAGAGCAGGATGATTGCCAGACCGACGACGACGATCAGGTAGGGCACCAGCGCGTCGGAGAGGCTGTCGGTGATGTCGACCGCCAGCGCGGTCGAACCGGTGACCGCGACCTCGGCACCGGCCGGCTGCGGCAGGCCGCGGATCGCGCGGACCAGGTCGGACGTCTCCTGGGCCGCCGGGCCGGAGTTCGGGATGACGCTGAACACCGCCGTGTCACCGGCGGGGTTGACGGTCGCCGGGGTGACCTTGGCGACGTCGTCGAGCCCGGAGATGCTGTTCGCGACGGCGGCCGCGGCCGCGGCCGGGTCCGCTGCCGCCCCGGCGGCGGCACCATCAGCGGCGGCACCATCAGCGGAATCGCCGCCGGCGGGCCGGGTGTCGATGGTGATCGTGAGGGGGCCGTTGAAGCCGGCGCCGAAATCGGCGGACAGCAGGTCGTAGGCCTTGCGGGCCGAGGTGTCGGGCGCCGAGGTGCCCTCGTCGGGCAGCGCGAGGCGCAGGTCGAGGGCCGGGATGGCCACGACGCCGAGACCGATGGCGGTGCCGACGAGGACGGCCGCGGGGTGGCGCGTGACCCAGGACGCCCAGCGGCGGGTGCGGGTGGTGTCGGCCGGCCGGTGCTGGGCGGCGGCCTCGGCGCGGGGACGGACCCGCCGCCCGGCCACGCTGAGCATGGCGGGCACCAGGGTCAGCGCGACGGCGACCGCGAGCAGGACGGCGACACTGGCCGCGATGCCCATCTCGGTCAGGAACGGGATGTTGACGACGGCGAGCCCGACCAGCGCGATCGCCACGGTCAGCCCGGCGAACACGACAGCCGACCCGGCGGTGCCGATGGCCCGCCCGGCGGCATGCTCACGGTCGAGACCGCGGCCCAGTTCCTGGCGGTAGCGGGAGATGATGAACAGGGAGTAGTCGATCGCGACGGCGAGGCCGAGCATCACGGCGAGCGTCGAGGTGTTCGACGACAGCTCCATGAAGCCGGTCGCGGCGGTGATCGCGGTCATCGCGATACCGACGCTGACGATCGCGACGAGGAGCGGCAGGCCCGCGGCGACCAGCGAGCCCAACGTGATGACCAGGACGACCGCGGCGACGGCGAGCCCGATCAGCTCGGTCGCGCCGCTGTGGGAGGCCTCCTCGGCGGCGTCACCGCCAGCCTCCACCGTCAGGCCCGCGTCCCGGCCGGTGTCGATCGCGTGTTCGAGGGTGTCCTTCGCCTCGTCGGAAAGATCAGCCGAAGCCACGGTGTAACTGACCTGCGCGTAGCCGACCGTGGCATCCTGCGAAAGCTGGTTGGCGTACGGGTCGGTGACCGAGGCGACGTCGGCCCCGCCGGTGAAGTCGTCGACGACGTCGGCGACGGCGGCCCGCCAGGCGGGGTCGGTGAGCTTCTGCCCGTCGGGCACCGCGAAGACGATCCGGGCGACCGCGCCATCCGCCTGCATGGCTGGGAACCGGTCCTTCAGCAGGTCCACCGCCCGCTGGGATTCGGTACCCGGCAGGGTGAACGAGTTCGACGTCGGGCCCGACAGGGTCGCCGCGCCGATGCCGCTCAGTGCCAGAACCCCGATCCACAGGGCGATGACCAGTCCGCGGCGGCGGAAGGCGAAACGCCCGAGCCGTTGAAGGTGGAATGCCATGCCTCAACTCTTGTCGCGACGGGCGGTGAGCACATCCAGCCAGCGTGGACATTTCGCGCTACCGCAGCCGCGGCGCCGGGAGCCGCCCGTGTACCGCAGCCGTGGTACACCGGGGTACCATCACCGTGGGTCGACACCCGGCCGCTCCCGGCTACAGTTGAGACGGTGTCTGACGGACTCTCGCCAGAATGGCTGGCGGTGCGGGGCTTCTTCCGGTCCCGTCCCGCTGTCCTCGACGTTCTGGTCTCGCTGGTCGTCTTCGGTCTGGGGACCACGGTCACCCTCACCGCCCAGGACGGCGAGGCAGGCGAGTTCACCGCCCTCTCGATCCTGCTGAGCTCCCTCGCCGCACTGGCGCTGCTCGCCCGCCGCCGCTGGCCCGTGGCCGTGGTCGCAGTCATCACCGCGCTGATCGTCGTGGGCTCGGTGACGGGCCAGGAAACCCCGGTGCTGTCACTGGCGGTCGGCTCCGCGCTGTACACGACCGCATCACGCTGGCCAGGGGCAACCGCCTGGTACTGTGCGCTCGCCGCCGGGCTGACCATGTCGTTGCTGAGCCTGCTGCAGGGGCCGGCCCTCAAGGAGATCGTGCCCCTGTGGACCTGGATCGGCCTGTCCACGGTCGCCGGGTACTCGGTGCGCGGCCGGCGCGACTACATCGCGGCCGTGGAGGAACGTGCCATCCGGGCCGAGCTGGGTCGCGAGCAGGAGGCCCGCCGCCAGGTCGCCGAGGAGCGCCTGCGCATCGCCCGCGAGCTGCATGACGTCGTCGGCCACCATGTCGTGCTCATCAACGTGCAGTCCGCCGTCGCCGCCCACGTGCTGCGCGTCGACCCCGACAAGGCCGAGGAGTCGCTCGGCCACGTCCGACAGGCCGGGCGCACCGTGCTCGACGAGCTGAACTCCCTCGTCCGGGTGCTGCGCGACCCGGACGAGCCGAGCCTGTCCGGCCCGGTGCGGGGGCTGGAGCACCTCGACGAGCTGACCGCCGGCTTCGCCGCCGCCGGCCTGCCACTCGAACTGCACCGCGATGGCCAGCCCCGGGAGCTGCCGGTGCTCATCGACCTGGCCGCCTACCGGATCGTCCAGGAATCCCTCACCAACGCCTACAAGCACGCCCGCGGCGCCCCGACCACCCTCTGCCTCGCCTACGGGCAGCACGAGCTCGGCATCCAGATCCGCAGCGGCGGAGCGGACGCCGGCTCCGGGACTGGACCTGCCGGTGCTGGTGCTGGAGCAGGAGCCGGGGGTGGGGCCGGCGCTGGGCAGATCGCGCACCGCCTCGCGGACTTCGGGTCGATCGAGCGGGACATCGTCGAGACCGGCCCCACCGCCGGGCACGGGATCACCGGGATGCGGGAGCGGGCGGCGGCGCTCGGCGGGCGGCTGCGCGCCGGCCGCACCCCGGACGGGGCGTTCACGGTTCTCGCGCGGCTGCCCGTTCCGCCTCCGCTCGACGAGCACGACCCCCGCCAGCCCCGCCGCACCGTGGTGGAGTCCACTGTTGTCGTGGCGCCAGAAGCTGTCAGAGCCGCCGAAGCCGTCAGGACCACAGACGCCGTCAGAGCCGCGGGAGCCGAACATTGATCAGGGTGCTGCTCGCGGACGACCAGCCGCTGGTACGGGCCGGCTTCCGAGTGTTCATCGACGCCGCCCCCGACATGGAGGTGGCCGGTGAGGCCGCCGACGGCGCGGAGGCCATCCGCCTGGCGACCGAGCTCGTGCCCGACGTCGTGCTCATGGACATCCGGATGCCCGAACTGGACGGCATCGCCGCCACCCGGGCGATCACCGCCGACCCGCGGCTGGCCGACACCCGCGTCCTGGTCCTGACCACCTTCGAGGTGGACGAGTACGTCTTCGAGGCGCTGCGCGCCGGCGCCAGCGGCTTCCTCGGCAAGGGCATCGAACCAGAGGAGCTGGTCAGCGCGCTGCGCGTGGTGGCGCACGGCGACGCACTGCTCTCACCGCTGGCCACCCGCCAGCTCATCGCCGACTACATCGCCCGGCCCCGCCAGACCAGCACTCCCGCTCTGGGCACGCTGGACGGGCTGACCAACCGGGAGACCGAGGTGGTGCGGCTCGTCGCCGAAGGCCTGACCAACGACGAGATCGCCGAACGGCTCTTCCTCTCCCCCGCGACGGCCAAGACCCATGTCAACCGGGCGATGACCAAGCTCGGCGCCCGCGACCGCGCCCAGCTCGTCGTCATGGCCTACCAGGCCCGCCTCATCGATCCCACCAGCTGACGACCGCGTCGCCACCGGTCGGGCACCGGGCGTCCTCGTGGATCCGGGGCCGCCGGACAGCGACAGAAATCCGCCGGCAAAGGGCCCAAAAGGGGCGGAGAGCCCCTTGGTAATCCGCAAGAAAGAGGAATTTTGGTCGTCCTCACGACCAAAATCCTCAGATCTTGCCCGACAGCAACCGCAGATCCTGCCCGACGGCAATCGACAGGAACGGCGGCGCGCCTGGCGGCCGCCGCCGTTTCAGCCCTCGCCGCTTCAGCCCTCGCCGCTTCAGCCCTCGCGGCCGATGCCTAGCGGGGTGCCATCCGGATGGCGCCGTCGAGGCGGATCACCTCGCCGTTGAGCATCGGGTTGGACACGATGTGGGCGACCAGCGCGCCGAACTCCACCGGGTTCCCCAGCCGCGACGGGTGCGGCACCTGGCGGCCCAGGGAGGCGCGGGCCTCCTCGGGCAGGGTGGCCAGCAGCGGGGTGTCGTAGAGGCCGGGGGCGATCGTCATGACCCGGATCTTCAGGCTGGCCAGGTCGCGGGCGATCGGCAGGGTCATCCCGGCCACGCCGCTCTTCGAGGCCGAATAGGCGGCCTGCCCGATCTGGCCTTCGAACGCGGCCACCGACGCGGTGTTCACGATGACGCCGCGCTCCTCGCCGAGCGGCTCGGCAGCGGCCATCCGCGCCGCCGCGAGCCGGACCACGTTGAAGGTGCCGACCAGGTTGATGTCGATGATCCGCTGGAACTGGTCGAGCGGGAACGGGCCGTCCTTGCCCACGGTCTTGATGCCGTTGCCGGTGCCGGCGCAGTTGACCGCGACCCGCAGGGTGCCGAGCTCGGCAGCGACGTCCAGTGCGGCGGTGACGTCCGCCTCGCTGCGGACGTCACCGGGAGCGAACCGCACCCGCTCACCCAGCTTGTCCGCGACCGCGGCGCCGTCGGAGCCCGGCAGGTCGATGATCACTACGGAGGCGCCGGCCTCCAGCAGCTTCTCCGTCGTCGCCAGCCCCAGGCCGGAGGCTCCGCCGGTGACCAGCGCGACCGAGTCGGTGATGTTCAACTGCTGTTCCCTTCAGACTCTGATTTCACGACGTTGCTGTTTCGGTGCAGCCGGACGACGCCGGACGGATGAGGCGCTCGGACGGCTCGATGCGCTCAGCACGGCTCAAGCGGCTCAGAGCAGCTCGAAGATGGTGGCGTTGGCCTGGCCGCCGCCCTCGCACATGGTCTGCAGCCCGTAGCGGATGCCGTTGTCCCGCATGTGGTGGACCAGGGTGGTGGTGAGCCGGGCACCGGAGCCGCCCAGCGGGTGGCCGAGCGCGATCGCTCCGCCGTTCGGGTTGAGCGCCTTCGCGTCGGCGCCGAGGTCGGCCAGCCAGGCCAGCGGCACCGGCGCGAACGCCTCGTTGACCTCGAACGCGCCGATCTCGTCCAGCCGCAGCCCGGAACGGCGCAGTGCCTTCTGGGTGGCCGGGATCGGCGCCGTCAGCATGATCACCGGGTCGGCGCCGGCGAGCACCGCGGTGTGTACCCGCACGATCGGGGTCAGGCCCAGCTCACGGGCCGTCTCGCTGGTGGTCATCAGCAGCGCCGCCGACCCGTCCGAGATCTGCGAGCTGTTCCCCGCGGTGACGACGCCGCCTTCCGGCTTGAACACGGTCCTGAGTCCGCCCAGCGTCTCCAGCGTGCCGCCGCGGCGGATACCCTCGTCGCGGCTGATCACGGTGCCGTCGGGCAAGGTCACCGGGGCGATCTGCGCGTCGAACCGGCCCTCGTCCTGGGCCGCGGCCGCCTTCTCGTGCGAGGCGAGGGAGAACTCGTCGAGCTGGGTGCGGCTCAGGCCCCACCGCTGCGCGATCATCTCGGCGCCGATCCCCTGGTTCGGGGAGTCCGGGCCGTAACGGGCGTGGAAGTCCGGGCCCAGCGGGTCCTGGCCCAGCGAGGAACTGCCCATCGGGACCCGGCTCATCGATTCGACGCCGCCGGCCACGACGATGTCGTAGTGGCCGGCGATCAGCCCGGCGGCGGCGAAGTGGACGGCCTGCTGGGACGAGCCGCACTGCCGGTCCACCGTCACCCCGGTGACCGACTCGGGCCAGCCGGCGGCCAGCGGGGCGTTGCGGGCGATGTCCAGGGTCTGCTCACCGACCTGGGAGACGCAGCCCCAGATCACGTCGTCGATGACCACCGGGTCGATCCCGGCCCGGGCGGCCAGCGAACGCAGCACGTGCGCGGACAGGTCCGTCGGGTGCACTCCGGCGAGCCCGCCGTTGCGCTTCCCGACAGGGGTACGTACGGCCTCCACGATCACGGCATCCGGCATGCGCTGCTCCTCGGTCGAGGTTGGGGTCCGCCGACGAGTGGCGGTGGGGGTCGGCGGCACTGGCCGCTCGACCGTCACCGTCAATGCTGACGGTGAGGTAGCGTCACCGTCAAGTCTGACGGTGACCGCGACAGCCGACCCCGGACGTGGCCCAACTCGGCCGCCTTCCCGGCGCGTTGACGCCCCCGGAGGGCGGAAGACGATGAGTGGCATGCTCGGGAGAGCGGGCGCGACGAACGCACGCCGCCGCACGGGAGGACCGTTGACCAGCGAGGCAGAGCTGAGCTACCGCGCCCGTCGAGACGAGCAGCGCGAGGACAGCCGCAACCGGATCCTGGACGCCGCGGTCGACTGCCTGATCGAGGGCGGCTACGCCAGCGCGACCACACCCCGCATCCAGGCGAGGGCGGGCATCTCACGCGGTGGGCTGCTCCACCACTTCCCCTCCCGCGACGCGCTGCTCGTCGCCGCGTCCGAGCATCTGGCCCGGCGGCGGATCGCCAGCACCGCGGCAACGGCCGAACAGATCGCCCGCACCCACCCCGCCGGCCCGCAGCGGCTGACCCGCATGGTCGAGCTGCTGTGGACGACCTTCCACGAACCGCACTGGTGGGCCGCCCTCGAGCTGTGGACGGCGGCGCGGACCCACGACGAGATCGCGGTGGCGCTGCGGCCGGTCGAACGGCACCTCGGCACGATCGTGCGCGACGGCGTCGATGCCATGTTCGGGCCGGACTACACCGGCCACCCACGCTATCCCCAGGTGCGGGAGCTGCTGGTCAGCAGCATGCGAGGGCTGGCCCTCACCTACACGTTCGACCAGCGCGACCCGATCCACGATCCGCACCTGGCCATGTGGAAGGACCTCGTCGTGGTCATGCTCCATGACCACGACGAGGTCCTCGACAACGATGAGGTCCTCGACCCCGTCGACGCCCGCGACGGCGCCCGCGACCGTCAGGCGGATACCGCCGCCGCCGAATAGCAGAGCTGGAGGTCCCGACCGGCCTTGTAGGCGTCCAGCCAACGGCCCGCGAAGACGGGCAGCGGCTCCCCGGCGGGGCTGTGCCACGGGGCCTGGGAAAGCCCGAGGCGGTAGATCGTCGTCAGCAGCTCGCGGGTCGACGCCACGTCGTAGAGCGACGACCGGCGCCCGCCGCCCAGTGCCTTGCCCAGCAGCTGCGCGACCCGGCCTCCTTCCTTCTTCTCGACCGGCGGAGTCATCGCCTCGCGCACACCCGGCACGCATTCGACGAAGCCCTCGATGATCTGGAAGTAGGTCTGGAAGACGTGCCGGAACACCTTCGGCGCGACCATCGTCCGGTACCACGGCTTGCCGACCACCGCGTCGTAGATCTCCAGGGCGGAGCTGCGGTGCTCGACCTCCTCGACGAAATGCCAGAGGAACAGTGAGGCCACCCGTTCGTCACCGGGCCGGAAAAGCTCGGACTCGTGGTCGAGAAAGAGCTTGAACGTCGGCGTGAACGTCGCCTCGAGAGCGGCGGTGTAGGCGAGCTGGTACTGCAGGGAGGTGAAGGAGAGCGCGTCGAACCGTTCGACCGCCCTGTCGACCACGCCCTGCAGGCCCGGATGGCTCAGGGTGAGTGCGGCCAGGTGCTTGCGATGGCTGTTCGCGTGCTGGGCCTCCTGACGCAGGAACGCCTCCGCCTCGGCGGCGACCGCCTTGTCCCTGATGAGCGGAATGGCGATTCGGGTGGAGGCGACGATGTGCTTCTCGAACGCGACCGCCAGCACACCGATCGCGTTGAGCATGACCGCCACGTCGGGCGCGGACGGCTGCCAGTGGAAGGGAACGGTGTCGTCGAACGCGAACGGAATCCGACGAACTTCAAGATTGGCCATTTCCGGCCACCTCCTGCTCCTCCTCGCGAAGCTCATGAAGCTCGCGAACATTTTCGGTGGTGGGCGCCGACATGGCGCCACGGGTGTTCCGGGCGGCCAGCGCGACCACCCAGACGCACACCGCGGCACAGCCCAGCGCGTAGTACGGGTTGCCGATCGGGGTGCCGTCGTCGGTCACACCCTCATGGGCGGAGAGCAGATCCGGCAGGGCGGTCAGCCACAGCACGACGAAAACAGCCAGGTAGATCGTTCCGTACAGCACGGCGTAGCCGTTCACGAAACGATCCGCCGGGGCCGCAGGGGTTGCTGGTTCCGCGGGATCCTCAGCCGCAGGAACCTCAGGGGACACGGGAGCCGCGGGGGGCGGGCGCCGCCGGGCCGGGGCCAGCGCCGGCAGCGCGACGGCGGCGGCGGCCGCGAGCATCACGCCGAACACGGCCGCCATCAGCGCGTGGTTGGGATGCTCCGCGGTCGTCAGGTAGCCCAGCGGCGCACCGGCGACAGGCAGCAGCACCGGGGTGAGCACACCGACCGCGACCACCCGCCCGACCAGGCCGGGGCTGCCGAGGGTGCGACGTCCGGCCGGCTCGGCGATCAGCGCGCGCCAGAGGAAGGCGAGAATCGCGGGCCCCACCAGGCCGAAGATCACCGTGCTCGACAGCGGCACCGACCCGAGGGCCGGCTCGTTGGTGGCGGCGTCCGGGTTCCAGGCCCACCAGCGCAGCTGCGGCCCGATGTGGTCGAAGATCTCGTAGAAGCACTGGTGGACGAACCCGACGCAGATCGCGCCGACCAGCCGCCCACGCCGGTCGAAAACACCGACCCGGTCGACGAGAGCGCAGGCCAGATACGGAACCGCGACATACACCGCGAGAATGTAGAGCGGCAGCCGGTCGAACATGAACTGCACGGTGAACACGTTGTGCACGAAGATCAGGTCGATGCGGTCGTCGATGCCGAACTGCTCGGGGAAGTACAACGGCGGTTCGATGACCAGCGCGTAGACGATCGGGGCGAACCACAACGCCAGATACGCGGGGTTCCCGGTGCGGCGGCGATGCCGCGCGGCGTGCGCGAGGGCGAGCACCGCGCCACCGATCATGAGTATCTCGATGACCGGCAGGGTCCAGTTCGCCAGATCAGCGGGTGACCGCAGGCTCGCAACCGGGTCGGGGTCGCAGGGGATACCGCCGAGCTTTTCCGCCAGCGCCCGGAAGGCGGCGCTACAGGGGGCGCTCATGCAGTACCCCTAAAAGGGTGGGCCACCATTCCGATGGACCACTGACGAACATCGCTGGCACCGACATGGCCGCTCCTGAACTCCGTCGAGCGCCGACGGTTGAACACCGTGGGAGGCCGCACCATACATAGTTAGACATGTGTATGGTCAAGAGCTCGGTGCGGACTTCGCGCACGGTGCGCTCACCCGCGATCGGCGTCCCGGGCGGCCTCGAGATTGCGGCGAAGGATCGCGACGTCGGGATGGTCCGGCGGGTAGGCGCCTTCGGCGATGGCCAGGGCGCGGCGCAGCGTCCGCACCGCCTGCCCGGTCCGGCCCAGCGTGCGTTCGGTCAGCGCGAGATTACTCAGCCGCCTGGCGACAACAGGATGCCCGGGGCTGTAGACGGTCTCGGCCAGACTCAGGGCTCGCTGGTAGAGCGGCAGTGCGTCCTCGGGGCGGCCCAGGTGCTGCAGCGTCCAGGCAAGGTTGTTCAGTCGGCTCGCGATCTCGGGATGGTCGGCGGGGTGGGCCGCTTCGGCGATGGCCAGCGCACGTTCGATGAGTGGCAGGGACTCCTGGTGGCGGCCCAGCTTCTGCAGCAGGATGCCCATGTTGTTCAGGTCGGTGCCGATCTCGGGGTGGTGGGGCGGGTAGGCGGCCTCGTCGATGGCGAGAGCACGCTCGTACAGCGGCAGCGACTCCGCGGCTCGGTCCAGATCCTGCAGGGCACCGCCGAGGCTGACCAGCGCGATGGCGACACGGGGGTCACGAGGGCCGTGCACGGCCTCGGCGACAGCCAGGGCGCGGCGTAGCAACGGCAGCGCCTCCTGGGCGCGGCCGAGATCCAGCAGAACCAGCGCCAGGCTGTTCTGGATGCCGCCGACGACGCTGTGCCGCGGCCCGCAGACGCTCTCGCTCACGCGCAGCCCGCGTCGCAGCAGCGGCAGTGCCTCCGCCGGCCGGCCGTGCTCCCGCAGGTACATCCCGGCCTGGACGCACAGGAGCGACAGTTCGGGGGCGGCGTCCGGGGGCGGTGGACCGGCCGCGGCCTGCGCACCCACGGGCACCGCACCCGGAGTCTCGGCACCCTGAGTCTCGGCACCCACCGCCACAGCACCCACGGGCCCGGGTGCCGGGTCCGGCGTCAGGGCGAGAACGGCGCGGACGTGCGGGAGCAGTTCCCGCCAGCGGGGCCAGCCCTGCGGCGACCGGAGCAGGGCGTCCGGCAGGTCGGTCAGCAACAGCCACAGCAGGATCGCCAGCACCTCCGCCCGGCGGCCGTCGGAGGTACGCCGGCGGGTCGTCGTCTGAACCAGCCGGTGCACCGACACGGTCGCGGTGTCGCGGCCGGCCAGGCCGATGGCGACGAGCGCCCCGACCGTGCGGATCCAGGCCAGCTCGTCGGCCGCGGCCGCCGCCAGCGGCCCGTCGCCGAGCAGGATGGAGCGCCCGGCGAACAGATCCACGGGCACCGGCTCCGGTCCGCAGAACGCCAGCAGTTCCAGCAGCTCCAGCGCCGCTGGTGTCTGGGCGGCCAGCTGGGCGACGGAGAACTCCCACAGGGTGGCGACCGTGATCCCGGGCCGCTCCGCGACCTCGCCGATCTCGATGACCTCGTCCAGCCGGTCGGCGAGCTGCCGCGCGAACGTCGACGCCGGGGTGGCGGTCTGCTCGCAGTACGCCGCCGCCTGCTCGACCGCCAGTGCCAGATCGCCCAACAGCTCGGCGATCTGGTCGGCCGTGGCTGCGTCCAGGCCCTGGACACGGCCGGACAGCAGCTCCACCGATTCCGCGCGGGCCAGGGGGGCGATCTCCACCGCCTCGCCCACCGACCTCCAGCCGGGCCGCCGAGAGGTCACCAGCACACGGCCCCGCCCGTCCGCCGGACGGTACGGCCGCACCACCTGGACGTCCTCGGCGTTGTCGAACACCAGCAGCCAGCGTCCACCCCGCTGACGCAGCTCCGAGCACACCTCCGGAGGCTTCGCCCCCACCGGCAGCCCCAGGGCCTCACCCAACTCCCCGATCTGCGCGGGGACCGTGTCCGCCTGCTGCGCGTCCACCCACCAGACCACATCGAAGTCCGACGCATGGCGATGCGCGTACTCCACCGCCAGCGACGTCTTCCCCACCCCACCCAGCCCGGTCAACGCCACGACCGCGGTCGCGCCCAGCTGCCCGGTCAGCGTCGCGAGCTGGCTCTCGCGGCCCACGAACCGGGCCAGCCGGCCGGGGGTGTTCCAGACCGGGGGCAGCTGGCCGGGAAACGTCACCCGCTGCGTGACCGCCCGCGGGCGCGGCGGAAACGGCGGGGGGACCTCCGGCTTGCCCCGCCCGCCCGTCACCGCCCGCCGGGCCGCTGTCACCACCTGATCCCGCGCGACCTGTTCCGAGAGGTCGAACAGGTCGACGGACATCACCTGACCCAGCAGCCCGGGACGTTCACATTCCGCCACCCGAAGGACGAGCAGCCGGCGGTCCGTGCCCTGCGGATCGGCCGCCCAGGCCGCCTGCCATTCCGCCGCTCCGTACATCGAGCGGGTGTATTCCGCCGACAGCACGGCGACCGTCCGCCGGGCCCGGGCCACCCCCGCGTCCATTCCCGCGACCCAGTTCGTTCCGGGCAGGACGTCCCACGCCTGCACCAGAACCCGGAATCCCGCCTCCTCCAGTACCCACGCCACCCACACGGCCCACGCCTCGTCCGCCCGCGCGTACGACACGAAGAAGTCCCACTGCTCATCGCGGCCGGCCGCGACACCACCCCCGTACACCAGGGCAGTATCCACTCCACCCGCCCAGGCGGAATGCCGACGGGTTCGGCGCGCCGCGGCTGACGGTGTGGTGATCGTGAGTGGCAGGCTGTGGGGGTATGCGCACGGTTTCGGGGGGTCCGATGGACGGCGGCGCGGCGGCGTCGGGTGGGGTGGAGCTGGTCGTGATCGGCGACGCCGCCGGGGATCAGCTGCGGAGTCTGCGGTCCTGGCTCCTGGAGGAGCCGGAGCTTCGGGGCCGGGTGTCGCTGCGGGAAGCACCTCCGGCGCCGGGCGAGATGGGCCCCCGGCCGGACGCGGTGGTGGTGAGCCTGCGGGCGTCGGCTGCCCGGTCGGTGCGGGCCGTGGACCAGGCGTTGGCGGGCTGGGGACGGTCGCGCAGGTCGGCGGAGGCGGTGCGGGTGCTGGTCCGCCTGGAGAACCTGCAGATGGAAATGTCGATGAGTCCGGAGAGTCTCGCGGACCCGGCGGTGCGTTCCTTCTTCGAGGACCTGATCACCCGGGCGGAGTCGGCTTCTTCTCCCGGCGGAGGCGAGGTACACGGTGCCGGTACCGGCAACGGAGCGGCGGGCGGATTGACGCGGGTGCAGGTGGAGGCGTTGGCGGCGTCCTACAGTTCCCCACCGGCCGCGGCGGCGTTGATGCGCCGGGCCGGGCTGCGACCCGAACTGTTCCCCGCGTTCGTGGAGGGCGCGTTCGCGGTGAGTTTCTGGGCCGAGGTGGGTCACCAGCTGGAACTGGGTCGCGCGCCGGGCGGTACGCGAGCTCTGTTGAGCGCCGCGGCGCAGGACTACCCCGGCCAGCCGGCATTCCGCGCAGGGGGCTGACCCGCGGTCGCCGAAGCGGTCAACAACACCGTGGTAGGACGGCTTTCCGGCGTTGGATGGCGCGGTACGGTGCACCTTTCGACACGTGACGAGCGGGGGCTGTCATGTCGGGAGATCTCGCCGGGCCCGGTAGCCGCGTGCTGCTCGTCGGGACCGGTCACCACGCGCCGGGTTCGAAGTATCCCGACCTTCCGTCGGTCACCTCGACGATCTCCCAGCTCGTGCAGGTGCTGACAGCACGGTGCGGGGTGGCCCCGGAACAGATCGAAACGCTGGTCGACCCGTCAGATCCACTCGTGTTGGCGCGGACGGTGAGCCGGGTGGCGCGGGCCGCGGGGGATGTGTTCCTGCTCTGGTTCGTCGGCCACGGCGCCCTGTCCCCCGACGGCGAGCTGCATCTGGGAACCCAGGCGATGGTCGACCTGACCCAGGGGCAGGTCGAGTTCCAGGCGCTGCCCTACCGCTTTCTGCGCGCCCGCCTCACCGAGGACTGCGCGGCGAACCGGATTCTGGTCGTCCTGGACGCCTGCGCGTCCGGCGGTGCGGGAGGCGCGGTACCGGCGGGCCGGTGGGCGGCCGCGTTCGACCGGGCCGGCAGCGGCTCCTGCCTGCTCGCCTCCTCGCCGCGCGGTGTCGCGTCCTACGCTCCCCCAGGAGCGACGACCACGGCGTTCACCGGCGCGGCGATCGACCTGCTGCGGGACGGCGATCCGGGCAGCGGGCCGGACATCACCTTCGACCAGCTCGTCCGCCACCTGACCCGCGCCCTGCCCGAACAGGGCCTGCCCACACCGATGTACTGGTCTGTAGGCCAGATCGGTGACCTGCTCCTCACCACCAATCCGGCCTACCAGCCACCCACGGTCCCGCAGCAGATCATGCCGCCGGGGCAGGAGCTCCTCGACCCTCATGGCCGGCCAGTCGTGCCGTACCCAGGTCTGGAGACCTTCGGCCCGGCCATGACCCGCTTCTTCCACGGGCGCGACACCGCCGTCGCCGACCTCGTCAACCGGGTGGCCCACCGCGCCGTCGACGGGGGCGGTCCGCTGTTCGTCCTCGGCCCGTCCGGGTCGGGAAAGTCATCGCTGGTCCGTGCCGGGCTCCTGCCCGCGCTGCGGCGCGGTCAGGGTGCCGACGGCGCGTCGGCCCGCTGGCCACACTTCGTCCTCACCCCCGGCGACGACCCCGTCGCGGCCCTCGCCCGCGTGCTGGCCGGACCCGCCGGCCTGGACCCCGCGACCCTGGCCGGCAGGCTCGCCGGCACCACCGCCGACATCGAGGCGATGGTGGGTGAGGTGGCGGACCGGCTTCTGGACAGACGGGCCGGCCACGCCGCTGGCAGCGAGTCGGATGCGACGGATGCGGCCAGGATGGTGCTGGTCGTCGACCAGTTCGAGGAACTGTTCACCCTCTGCGAATCCGACGAGAGACGCGGAGCGTTCCTCGACGCCCTCGCCGCCATCAGCCATGGCACGAACGGCCACGGGCCACGGGGAGTCACGGTCGCGGTGCTGCGCGCCGACTTCGTGGAGCGTGCCGCCGCGGTACCCGCCCTCGCGCACGCCCTCGGCGACCAGGCCCTCGTCCTGGGAGCGATGACCGGCGACGAGGTCCGTGCCGTCATCGAGCAACCCGCCCGCACCGCGGGCCTGGGTGTGCAGCCCGGGCTTGCCGACCTGATCCTCTCCGAGCTGGGAACCGGCCGCGACGGCGGCTACGACCCCGGCAAGCTCCCCCTCCTCGCGCACGCCCTGCGCGAGACCTGGCGCCGCCGCACCAACCGGTGGCTCACCATCACCGGCTACCGCGACACAGGCGGCATCGAAGGCGCCCTGCGGGACACCGCCGAGACCACCTACGCCAACCTGACCGGCGAACAGCAGGCAGCAGCCCGGCTCATCCTCCTCGCCCTGATCCGCGCGAGCGACCTCACCCGTCGCCGGCTGAACACCACCCACCTCCTCGCCGGTCTCGACAACCCGACCGCGGCCCGCCACGCCCTGGACCAGCTCGTACGCGCCCATCTCGTCACCGTCGACCACGACTCGGTCACCATCACCCACGAGGCACTGGTAGGCGGCTGGCCCCGCCTCGCCGAATGGATCAGCGGCGACCGCGAACTCGTCGAGATCACCCAGGAGATCGAGCCCGACGCCACCCGCTGGCACCTCCAGCAGACCAGCCCCAGACCGGCCCGCCGGCGGCTGTGGGCCTGGCGAACGAATCTCGGCGTTCTCTACAGCGGCGCCCGACTCGCCGAAATCAACGGCCGCCTCCGTGGACGCACCCCCGACCACATCCAGGTGGCAGCGTTCCTCACCGCATCCCGCCGCCGCGCCACCCGCGCCGCCCGCCTGCGCACCGCTGGCATCCTCGGCCTCGTCGGCCTCCTCGTCCTCGTCACCGCGCTCGCGGCCTTCGCGTTCGTCCAGCAGGACCGCGCCCAATCCGCTCAACTACTCGCTGTCGCCCGTAGCCTGTCCGTCCAGGCTGGGGCGGTTCAGGACAGCGATCCCCGCCTCGCGCTCCAGCTCGCGCTCGCGGCCCACGACCTGAACGCCAGCCCAGAAGTCACCGGCTCCTTGGTTGCCGTCATTGCCGCGACCCGTCACGTCCCGCTCGGCCAACCGTTGAAAGCCGACCACAACGTGTCGTGGGTGGCATTTTCCCCAGAGAAGAAGATCCTCGCCACAGGCGGCCACAGCCAGGATGCGGGGGATGCAGACGAGGGCGCGGTGCGGCTCTGGGACGTGAGTGACCCGGCCGCTCCCCACCCACTCAGCCCGACACTCGCCGGAACCGCAGGCCCGCTGGCGTTCTCGCCGGACGGAAGACTTCTGGCTGGTGCAGCTGCCGACGGTGGCGTGCGGCTCTGGGACGTGAGTGACCCGGCCGCTCCCCACCCACTCAGCCCGACACTCGCCGGAACCGCAGGCCCGCTGGCGTTCTCTCCGGACGGAAGACTTCTGGTCAGCGGAGGGGAGGACGATGGGACGGTACAGCTGTGGGAGGTGACCGATCCCACCACTCCCCACCCACTCGGTCGGCCCCTCGCCAACGTGAACGGGTCGGTGGCGCTGTCCCCAGATGGAAAAATCCTGGCTGGCCGTGTCGGCACCGACAGTATCGACAGCACGCTACGGCTGTGGGACATCACCGATCCCACCGCCCCCAACCCACTCGGGCAGATCACCCAGGCAGGCAACACGAGTCAGGAGCACTATGCGGTACTGGCGTTCTCGCCAGACGGAAGAACCCTGGCCAGCGGCGGTGACGATGGAGAGGGGGCCATGCGGTTGTGGGAGGTGACCAACCCGGCCGCCCCCCGCCTACTCAGCCAGCTCCCGACGAACCACCTGGTGGATTCGATAGTGTTCTCCCCGGACGGTAGAACCTTGGCCAGCGGCGGTGGCGGCGCCACCACACCGGGCGAGATTCGGCTGTGGGATGTCAGCGACCCAGCCAGCCCCGTCCTCCTCGACCAGGCCCTTACCGATCACACTGGCTGGATGGGATCGGCAACGTTCTCCCCGGACAGCGGCACCCTCGCCAACGCCAGCGGCGACGGCGCGGTACGGCTGTGGGACGTGACCAGCCCGGGGATCCCTCGTCCGCTCGGCCGCGTCGCCACTGGCCCGTTGGGGCCAATGGCATTCTCTCCGGACGGGGAGATGCTGGCCGGCGTCGTCACCGAGGGTGATGACAGCGCCGTGCGGCTGTGGGACATCACCGACCCCACCGCACCCCGCGTCCTCGGTCAGCACCTCATTCCCGGCGACACGGGTGGCTTCGTGGAATCGGTGCTCTTCTCCCCGGACGGCAGGACACTCGCCAGCACCCGTCAACAGGCAGACGAGGTACAGCTGTGGGACGTCACGAACCCCATGGCCCTCCGCCCGCTCGGAACACCCCTCACCGGCGTCTCCGGCCCGGTGACGTTCTCTCCGGACGGGGAGAAGCTGGCCGGCGTCGCCACCGAGGGTGATGACAACACCGTGCGGCTGTGGGACATCACCGACCCCACCGCACCCCGCGTCCTCGGTCAGCACCTCATTCCCGGCGACACGGGTGGCTTCGTGGAATCGGTGGTCTTCTCCCCGGACGGCAGGACGCTCGCCAGTGCCAGCGCCAGTCAACACACTGGCGAGGTACGGCTGTGGGACATCACCGACCCCACGGCCCCCCACCCGCTCGGACCACCGCTCTCGGGCTACTACGGGCCTGTATGGTCGGTGGCATTCTCTCCGGATGGCAACACTCTGGTCAGCACCGGCGATGGAGGCATGGTGCGGCTGTGGGAGGTGACCGATCCGGCCACTCCCCGCCTGCTCGACCAACCCCTCACCGGCCATGTCGACTCGGTGACGTCGGTGACCTTCTCTCCAGACGGCAGGACCCTCGCCAGCGCCAGTCACAGCGGAATCGGCGAGAGCGGCGAGAGCGGCGAGAGCGGCGAGAGCGGCGAGAGCGGCGAGATAAGGCTGTGGGACGTCGCCGACCTGGCTGTCACTCGCCCGCTAGGCCATCCCCTCCTTCTGGGGCCTAGTTGGGCGGTTTCACTGGCGTTCTCTCCCGACGGCAAGATGCTGGCCAGCAGCGATTACAACGAGAACAACGGGACACTCCTGCTATGGGATACATCTCCCCTAGCGGAAGTGCGCGAAGATCCTGTTCGCATCACCTGCTCCCTCAGTCACGCCAGCCTTACTCCCGATAAATGGAAATACTACGTCCCCGACTTCCCCTACCGGGATATCTGCGCGAATCAAAAATAACGCGGATAGCGGTCGCGGGTGCCAGCCAGCTACTCCAACGACCTGACGGACAAGGATCAGTTGCAAGGGCGCTGTTGCGTTCGCCGAGGGCAGGGCATGCCGGCGGGTCGGGGCCGCTGTCGGTTTGGCTGCGGTTGCGAGTTCGGTGTCGCGGCGGCCAGCCTCAGATGCGGGTGGATGTCGATCCCGAATTCGTAGTGGCCGCGGCGGATGTAGCGGTTCAGGGCAGCGCCCAGCGGCTCGGGGGGCGGGGTAGGCCGAGGTTGTCGCGCAGGGTGCGCCCGGTGTACTCGGTGCGGAACAGGCCGCGGCGGCGCAGCTCGGGGATCACCAGGGTGGCGAAGTCGTCGAGCGTGTCCGGCAGGTAGGGGAAGATAACGTTGAAGCCGTCGGCGCCACGGCCCTCGAACCATTCCTGGATGTGGTCGGCGATCGTTTCCGGCGTCCCCACCACGGTCCTGACGTCGCGGGCACGTTGCTGGGCGAGCTGGCGGATGGTGAGGCCGCCGGCCCGGGCGCGTTCGACGATGGCCCGCTGGGCCGACTGGCTCTGGTTCGAGGGCGGCAGGTCCGGCAGCGGCCCATCGAGCGGGTGGGCCGCCAGGTCGACGCCGCCCAGCCAGTAGGCGAGATCCGCCAGCGCGACCCGCGGGTCCAGCAGGGATGTCAGCCGGTCGAACCTGTCCTCCGCCTCATCGAGGGTACGGCCCACGATCGTGGAGAGGCCCGGCAGCACGACGACGTGGTCCGGATCGCGGCCGGCCGCCCGCGCGGTGGCCTTGAGGTCGGCGTAGAACGCCTGCGCGCCAGCCAGGTCGGCATGCTGGGTGAACACGACATCCGCCACCGAGGCGGCCAGTGCCCGGCCGCGGTCCGAGGAACCGGCCTGCACGATCACCGGCCGGCCCTGCGGCGGGCGCGCGATGTTGAGCGGCCCGGTGACCGCGAAGTGCTTTCCGCGGTGGTCGAGCCGGTGCAGCTTCGTCTCGTCGAAGTAGATGCCCGACATCTGGTCGTGGTGGAACGCGTCGTCGTCGAAGCTGTCCCACAGCCCGGTCACGACGGCGAAGAACTCGGCGGCGCGCTCGTACCGCAGCTCGTGGTCGACGTGCCGGTCGAGGCCGAAGTTGCGCGCCTCGGCGTCGCTGAGGGATGTCACCAGGTTCCAGCCGGCCCGGCCGCCGCTGATGTGGTCGAGGGACGCGAACGTCCGGGCCAGGTGGTAGGGCTCGTTGTAGGTGGTGGAGGCGGTCGCGATCAGCCCGATCCGGCTGGTCGCCGTGGCCAGGGCGGCGATGAGCGTCGTCGGCTCGAAGGAGTCGTTGACGACGGAGACCCGGCTCAGCACCTCCTGGTCGGCGAAGGGCACCCCGACGAGGTCCGCGAAGAAGACGGCGTCGAACCGGGCCCGTTCGGCGGTGCGGGCCAGCTCGATCACGTGGCGGATGTTGACGCCCGCGTCCGCGGCGGCGTTCGGGTGCCGCCAGGCGGCGAGGAACTCCCCAGGCGGTTTGAGGAAGGCGTTCAGGTGCAGCTCACGGCGACGCGCGGGCCCCGGCTGCGCGGTCATCGTGTTGTCGCCTCGGCCGGGACGGACGCCGGTCGGCTGGTGGGACGTCCCAGGCCCAGGTGCCCGCGCAGCGTGGTCTGCTCGTATTCGGTGCGGAACAGGCCGCGGCGGCGCAGCTCGGGAACGACCTGGTCGACGAAGTCCTCCGCGGGCCCGGGCAGGTTGGGGAAGCTGATGTTGAAGCCGTCGGCGGCTCTGGCCCGGAACCAGCGCTCGATGTGGTCGGCGACCGCCTCCGGGGTCCCCACCACCGAGGAGACGGCGGCGAAGCGCAGCGCGAGCTGCCGGATCGTCAGCCGCTCCCGCCGCGCGAGGTCCAGCAGCAGGTCCTGCCGGCTCCGGCTGCGGTTGGTGACACCGACGTCCGGGACGGGCCCGTCCAACGGGTATGGCGACAGGTCGACGTCACCGATGTTGTCCTGGACCAGCCGGCGTGCGACGTCGTCGTGTACCAGCTCCTGCAGCTCGTCGAGCCGGGCCCGGGCCTCGGCCTCGGTGCTCGCGACGTAGGGCGCGAGCACGGGCCACACCAGCAACCTGTCGGGGTCGCGGCCGTGCGCCGCCGCGCGGGCCTTCACGTCGGCGTAGAACGCCTGGGCGCCCGCCAGCGTCACCTGCGCCGTGAAGATCACCTCGCCGTGGCGGGCGGCGAAGTCCCGGCCCGTCTCCGACGAGCCGGCCTGGAAGATCACCGGATGTCCCTGCGGTGGCCGCGAGATGTTCAGCGGCCCGCGCACGGTGAAGTGCTCCCCGGCATGATGCGGCGGGCTCAGTCCGGCGGGGTCGTAGTAGCGGCCGCCGGCGCGGTCGCGGACCACCGAGCCGTCGGCGAAGCTGTCCCACAGCGCGCGGACCACACCGACGAACTCCTCGGCCCGCCGGTAGCGCAGCGGGTGGTCGAGGTGGGTGTCCCGACCGAAGTTGCCCGCCTCCAGCGGGACGACCGAGGTCACCACGTTCCAGCCGGCCCGGCCTCCGCTGATGTGGTCGAGCGAGGCGAACTTGCGGGCCACGTGGAAGGGCTCGTTGTAGGTGGTCGTCGCGGTCGCGACGAGGCCGATCCGTTCCGTCACCGTCGACAGCGCGGCGAGCAGGGTGAGCGGCTCGAAGTGCTCGGCCCGGGCGGTGCGGCGCAACGAGTCCAGGTCGTGGCCCCAGATCGCGACGACGTCCGCGAGGAACAGTGCGTCGAAGGTGCCGCGCTCCAGGATGCGGGCGACCCGGATGTGGTGGCCGAGGTCCAGCTGCCCGCCCGGCGGCGACGACGGATGGCGCCAGCCCGCGATGTGGCCGCCGGACCCGTGCAGCAGCGCCCCGAACGTGAGCCGCCGCGGCCGCTCCCCCGGTGTCGGCCGCTGCCCCACGGTCGGCCGCTCCCCGACGGTCACCGGACCGCTCCCGCCAGCGGTTCGCCGCCGGGCACGCCGCCGGGGACACCGCCAGCCGGATCGTGGGGTGCCGCCAGCAGGCCACGCGCGCGCAGCAGCTCCGCCGCTCCTTCGGCCATCTGGTAGGCCTCCTCCAGGTGCGGCTGGCCGGAGAGGATGAAGTGGTCGAGGCCGAGCGCGTGGTATTCCTCGATCCGCTCGGCCACCTGCTCGTGGCTGCCAACGATCGCCGTGCCCGCCCCGCCGCGCACAAGCCCGTAGCCGGCCCAGATGTTCGGATACACCTCCAGGCTCGTGCGGTCGCCGCCGTGCAGGGCGGCCATCCGGCGCTGGCCGACCGACTCGCTCGCGGCGAAGACGGCCTGGTGCGCGGCGATCCGCGCGTCGTCGAGGCCGGCGAGCAGCCGGTCGGCCTCCGCCCACGCCTGCGCGGCGGTGTCCCGGCTGATCACATGGAAGCGGATGCCGAAGCGCAGCTCGTCCGCCCGGCCCGCCGCCGCGGCCAGCGAGCGCATCCGGTCGAGCCGCTCGGTGATCTGCGCCGGGGTCTCGCCCCAGGCCAGGTAGACGTCGGCCCGCCGGGCCGCGACCTGCTCCGCGGCGGGGCTGGCTCCGCCGAAGAAGATCGGCGGTCGTCCCCAGGGCGCGACGTCCACGGTCGCCTCCTGGATGTCGTAGTGCTCGCCGGTGAAGCTGAACGCCGGGTTCGCGCCCGCGACACCGCGCAGCACCGTGAGGAACTCGTCCGTCCGGGCGTAACGCTGGTCGTGGTCGAGGTGGTCGCCGAGGCGGCGCTGCTCGGCCGAGTCGCCGCCGGTGACGATGTTGAGCAGCAGCCGGCCACCGGAGACCCGCTGGAAGGTGGCCGCCTGGTGCGCGGCGAGCGTCGGGGAGATCAGCCCCGGCCGGAACGCGACGAGGAATCGCAGCCGGCTGGTGACCTGGGTGAGCGCGGCGGTGACGATCCAGGCGTCCTCGCACCACAGCCCGGTCGGCGTGAGCACGGCCTCGTAGCCGAGCTGTTCGGCGGCGCGGGCGATCTGGCCGAGGTACTCGATCGTCGGCGGGCGGAACCCCGGGTTGTGCACGCCGTCCGCGGCGAAGTCCGCCTCGCCGTTCGAACTGACGATGCCCCGGTCATCGCCTCTCGTCGGTAGGAACCAGTGCAGGTGCAGTGCCATGGCGGGTCGCTCTCCTCGGGCGCCCGGCGGCCGCCGCGCCGGCCGCCGGGCGTGGCATCGCCGGTGGCACAGGCAACCGGAATCGAATGTCGGCCGAAGCGGGCGTGCACCACGGACGGCACCATCACGCGACCGGGCCACACCGAATTCACGGACCTCCCTGGCGCGGGTTTTCTCGGCGGGTCCGGCTGCGAGCGTCGCACCGCGAAACAACCTGCGTCAACCGATCCGGCAATTCTCCGGAAAAATGCTGCTGAAATGTTTCTCAATCGTGACCAGCCGCCTCGTGGCGACGGCGCTCCCAGCCGGGCCGCCCGAGGCTTCGGCCCCCGCGATGACGGCGAAGGCATATTAATACTAGATCGATCGAGATAATGAACTATGCTGGCGCCATGAGACCGACCACCGCCCCCTGCCGCGGCCGCCGACCGCTGGCCGCCAGGCCCGGGACCAGTGCCGATGGTGGTTCCACCGCCCATGGGCGCGGGGCCGACCTGAGACCGGACGCCGGCTGCCATGGCAGCCGGCGTCGGTAGCTGACCTCGGTAACCGGGGCACCGACAGCTGGGGCAACCGCACCGACCCGGCCGGCCCGCGGCGAAGCGAACGCGTCTCCCGCCGTTTCTCCCGCGCCAGTGAGCCTTTTCTGCCGCACGCCGCACAACGCACGGTCGGGGATGCCACAGGTCCGAGTCGACGAAGGAAAAGGCTTAATGCGGAGTCCACCGCGAACCACAGCTGTTTCGCGCTGCTCTTTCTTCGTCATCGTGGGCGCGGCCGCGCGCCGAGTACATCTATCGAAGGTGAGCGGATAATGGATCTGGGACTTGACGGACGCCGCGCGATCGTGACTGGCGGGAGCCGCGGGATCGGGCGTGCCATCGCGGCCGCGCTGGTCGCCGAGGGTGTCCAGGTGGTGATCGCCGCACGCGACGAGGAGCGGCTCAAGGTGACCGCCGCCGAGCTCGCGGCCGGCGCTGCCGGTGGCGTCGTGGTGCCGGTCGTCGCCGACACCGGCAGCGACGAATCCGTGCGGGAGCTGGTCGCACGCACCGTCAGCGAGCTCGGCGGGGTCGACATCCTGGTGAACAACGCCGCCCGGGTCGGTGGGTCGGGCACCCCGGGCGACGTCCGGGCGCTGGCCACCGCGGACGCCGCCGACGACTTCAACGTCAAGGTGCTCGGCTACCTGCGCGCCGCGCAGGAGGTCATCCCCCACCTGGCGGAGCAGGGCTGGGGCCGGATCGTCAACATCGGTGGCCTCGCCGCCCGCCAGGTCGGCATCGTCGGCGGCTCGATCCGCAACGCCGGCATCGTCGCGCTGACGAAGACGCTCGCCGACGAGCTCGGGCCGCGTGGCATCACCGTCAACGCCGTGCACCCCGGGTTCACCAGGACGGACCAGCACGGCGGCACGATCTCCCTGGACGAGGAGCAGTACGCCACCTTCGGTGACCGCGTCGCCATCGGCCGCATCGTGACGGCCGACGAGGTGGCGGCCGTCGTCACATTCCTGGTCTCGCCGGTCGCCGCGGCCATCACGGGAGAGTCGATCGCTGCCGGCGGAGGCACCCCCGGCCCGATCCACTACTGACCGCCCACCCGACCGCCCACCCGACCGACCGCCCATCCGCCACGCACTGCCCGCAGAAGCCGGACCGGAGGAGGAAGAGGACCCTCATGCCCCAGCCCACGGACACCACCCAGCCCACGAACACCACCCAGCCCACCGGGCCGGCGTTCGCCACGCCCACCGACGTGGCGGCCCACGGCGAGTACGCGATCAGGCGCGACCCCACCGACCCCCGCCCGCTCTACCGGTTCACCGGACGGATCACCGCGGACGGCTCCAGCGGCTACCGGGCCGAACCCGGCCGCTACCACCTCTACTCCGGCTGGTTCTGCCCCTGGGCGCACCGGGTCCTCCTGCAGCGTGCCCTGCACGGCCTCGAGGACGTCATCAGCGTCTCCTACGTCGACGGCACCCGCGACGCCCGAGGCTGGGCGTTCCGGGAGACCTACGGCCCGGACCCGGTGAACGGGTTCACCCTGCTACGCGACGCCTACGAGGCGACCGAGCCGGGTTTCGACGGTCACGTCTCCGTGCCCACCCTGTGGGACCGGCAGACCGGCCGGGTCGTCTCGAACGACTTCGTCACGCTCGGGCTCGACCTCGCGACCCAGTTCGGCGCCTGGTCGAACGGCGCCGACACCTACCCCGAGCACCTGCGCGCCGAGATCGCCGAGCTCGACTCCTGGATCGGCCCGCAGGTGAACCACGGCGTGCACCGGGCGGCCAGGGACACAGCCATCCGCGCCACGCTGCTCAGCGCTTTCGCACGGCTCGAGGACCGGCTCGCCGACACCGACTACCTGGCCGGCGGGCAGCTGACAGAGGCCGATGTGCGGCTGTGGGTGTCCCTGGTGCGCTACCGGGGACGCGCCGGCGATCCGGCGGTCCTGCCACCGCTGTCGGATTTCCCGCAGCTGTGGTCCTACGCCCGCGCCCTCTACCAGCTCCCCGCCTTCCGCGCGACGACCGATTTCACCACCTTCACGGATCCGTCCACGCTGCTGCCCGGCTGGGAGGTGACACCGACGCGCAACGCCTAGCCGGCCGGGCTAGCCGGCCGGGTGCCGGGGGTCGGGCGCCGGGGGTCGGGCGCCGGGCACGTGGTGCGCACCGTGGCGGGCTGCCAGCCGAGCGCCGGCGCGACGAGGTGGACGACATCGTGCAGGATCTGCTCGTATTCGGCTCGGTCGAACTCATACGGCAGCTCGACGCGCAGCTCGCGTACGCCCGCCACCGCCGCGTCGGACTGCAACCGGGCGACGATCTCCTCGGCGGGGCCGATGAGATCGGGAGCGAACAACGTCCGGCGCGGACCGTGGGCACGCAGTGTGCGCTCGTGACGGCTCGCGGCGTAGGCGCGGTAGCGCGCACGGGTCGCCCCGTCAGCGCTGTCGGTCGGGACGATGACGCGGCCCAGCGCGATCCTGGCCGGGCCGCCGGGGCCAGCCGCCTTCCGGTAGGCGTCCAGCAGCGCGAGCTGCGCGGCGACGAAGTCGTCGGTGCCCTCGCCGCCCGCGACGAACCCGTCGATGACATTTCCCGTCAGCAGGTTCAGACCGTGCTCACCCGCCCACCGGGCCGACCGCAGACTCCCACCGCCGTACCACACCCGGTCAGCCAGCCCTGCGGCGTGCGGCTGCTGGCGTGGCCGCTGCACGTTGCCCGGCGAGTGGATGACCGTGTCCTCGTCGCCGAGAAAGGCGCCGCGCAGCACCTCGACGAGCCGGCTGATCCGGCCGTACGACAGGTCGTGGCTTCGCCAGTCGCCGTCGAAGACCAGATCGCCCAGCAGCTCGGCGTGCGGCGGAGTCCCGGCGCTGAACCCGGGCTGCAGCCGGCCGCGGGACAGCACGTCAACGGTCGCGAGGTCCTCCGCAAGCCGAAACGGGCTCTCGTAGCCGATCGGAATGACCGCCGTGCCCAGCTCGATCCGTGCGGTGCGCTGGGTCGCCGCGGCGAGAAACGCCGCGGCCGACGACACGCCGTGTTCCAGGTGCCGCTGGCGGATCCAGGCACCGTCGAAACCGAGGCGCTCCCCGAGCTCGAACAGTTGCAGGGTCGCTTCGAGACCGGAGTACGGGTCGCCGTCCGGGTAGTTCCCCGGGGTCAGGAAGGCCAGCGACGCGAGCCCGCCCGGCCGCTCCGAAGTGGGTTCCGGGTACATGGCATCGTTCCGGCTCGCGAGGCGACACGTTGCGGGCACGCGGTTCTCCTCCCCGTCGGGGGCGGCGGCGGATCGCTCACGTCCGCGGGCGACGGCTGTTGGCCAACCGTAGGCACGGTCGCCCATTTTCGTCAATCTCGATAGAAGAAATGAAGAAACCGCACCATTCACCATGCGACACATAGTTACCGCGGGCGGAGATGATGTGGATCAGATCGTGGCGCGCGGCCCCGACTATCCCGACCGATTCGCCTGGCCACCGGACAGCGGGCCGCCAGGGGCGACGAGCAGCCCGACCAGCGCGTCACGAGCCGGGGCCGGCACGGCGCTCCACCGCTCGCCGACCGCATCGGTGACTGCGGCACGAAGCTTGAGCCCGTAGGCCCGGCCATCGTCGGTGAGCCGCAGACGGGTGACACGCCGGTCCTCGGAGTCGGCCTGCCGGATGACGAGGCCGCGCCGGACCAGCCTGTCCGCCATGCCGGTGATGTTGGTCTTGTCGCAGCCGAGCAGCTCGGCGAGCTCACCGAACGAAGGCTCACGCCGCTGGAGCAGGCACAGCATCTCGACCTGTTGGACGGTGAGCCCGGCACCGCGGGCGACGGATCCGAGGATCACCCGCATCTCCCGATGCAGCTCAAGCAGGCTGGCGGCGAGGCCATCCGGCCGCCCGACAGATGTCATGCGGCGAGGGTACGCGACAGATGGTCCAGATCCTCTACTATTTTAGTCGAGGATCTCGACTATCGATGTACTCACCATAAGCGCTGGAGCAGGCGATGGAATCGGAACGCAGGGTGGCGCTCGTAACCGGCGGCTCGCGGGGAATCGGGCGGGCGATCGCCGAGCGCCTCGCCGCGGCCGGCAGTGCCGTCGTCGTCAACTACCACCTGAACGGTGACGCGGCCACCGAGACGGTCGAGGCCATCAGCCGCGCCGGCGGTGTCGCCGTGGCGATGCGCGGCGATGTCACCGACCAGGCGCAGGCATGCGCGCTGTTCGAGAGCGCCGAGCAGCGGTTCGGCCGGCTGGACACCGTGGTCAGCAACGCCGGAGTGGCCCGGTTCGCGCCCATCGCGGCCACGACGGACGACGATTTCGAGGAGACCTTCGCCCTCAACACCCGAGCCACATTCTTCCTCCTGCGGGAGGCGGCCAACCGGTTGCGCGACAACGGCCGGGTCGTCGTGATCTCCTCCGGGGTCACGCTCACGCATCGAACCGGCACCGGCGTCTACGGCGCGAGCAAAGCCGCGGTAGAGCACCTGGTACGGGTCCTGGCGAAGGAGCTCGGGCCGCGGCAGATCACCGTGAACAGCGTGCTCCCCGGCGGGACTCGTACCGACGCGCTGCTCGCAAATACTCCCGCGGCCATGCTGGAGCGAATCGCCTCCGAGGTACCGCTGGGCCGGCTCGGCACGCCCGACGACATCGCCGAGATCGTGGCCTTCCTCGCCTCCCCCGGCGGCCGCTGGGTCACCGGCCAGTCCATCGCCGCGAGCGGCGGCGCGTTCTGAGTAACAGTGCATTCTGAGTAGTGGGCTAATCATCCGCGAAGGCCGCGCCCGGGACCGGGACCGGGTGAGAATCCCCCGTCAGGGCGGAAACGCACAGGGCCCCGGGCCTGGCGGATTTCCGGATGTCCTACGCCTGTGCGCCCGAAGGCGCTGGGCTCGGCCGCTTCACGGCCTTCTGCTTCGCGCGCACGCCCTCCTCGACCCGATTACCGAGAGTCCTGTCGACGTTGCGCCAGTACTCGAACGCGCGCACCAGCACCGGCTCGCTGACACCGTCGAGGAGGTGGCCGACGATGTTGTCGACGAGCCGCGTCCGGGCCGCGTCGTCGAGAACCTCCCGGACCATGGTGCCGGCCTGGCCCCAGTCGTCGTCGTCACGGCGCAGGGTGTAGGCGGTGCGGACCATCTCGCCGTCGGCGAACCAGTGGCCACCGTCGTCGGTCAGCTCCGGCTGGGCCACCGGGCCGCCGTAGGAGTTCGGTGCGTAGACCGGGTCGGAGGCGTTCTGGATACGCATCGCCCCGTCCTTGGCATAGCTGTGGACGGGTACCTTCGGCGTGTTCACCGGAATCTGCTTGTAGTTCACTCCGAGCCGGGCGCGATGGGCGTCGGCATAGCTGAACCCGCGGGCCAGCAGCATCTTGTCCGGCGACAGGCCGGTACCGGCGACAAGATTGTTCGGCTCGAACGCGGCCTGTTCCATCTCGGCGTGGTAGTCGGTGACGTTGCGGTTCAGCGTGAGGCGGCCGACCTCCCGCAGCGGGTAGTCCTTGTGCGGCCACACCTTGGTCAGGTCGAACGGGTTGAACCGATAGGACTTCGCCTCGTCGAACGGCATGATCTGCATCTTGAGGGTCCAGCTCGGGAAATCCCCGTCCCGGATGTGCTCGTACAGGTCACGCTGATGGTAGTCGGCGTCGGCCGCGGCCAGCCTGTCGGCGTCCTCCTGGACGAGGAAGTCGATCCCCTGATCGGTCTTGAAGTGGTACTTCACCCAGAACCGCTCACCCGCCGCGTTGATCCACATGTAGGTGTGGCTGGAGTAGCCGTTCATGTGCCGCCAGGTCCGCGGGATGCCGCGGTCACCCATCAGCCAGGTCACCTGGTGGGCGGACTCCGGCGAAAGGGTCCAGAAATCCCACTGCATGTCATGGTCGCGCAGGTTGTTGTCCAGGCGGCGCTTCTGCGACCGGATGAAGTGCTGGAACTTCATCGGATCCCGGACGAAGAACACCGGCGTGTTGTTCCCGACGATGTCCAGGTTTCCTTCCGAGGTGTAGAACTTCACCGCGAACCCACGGGGGTCACGCCAGGTGTCCGGGCTGCCCCGTTCCCCCGCCACCGTGGAGAACCGGATCAGCACGTCCGTCTTCGTCCCGGGCTGGAAAACCGCCGCCCGGGTGAAGGCACTGACGTCCTTCGTGACGTCGAACACCCCGAACGCCCCACCTCCCTTCGCATGTGGCTGACGCTCCGGAATGCGCTCCCGGTTGAAGTTCGCCATCTGCTCAATCAGATAATGATCCTGGAGCAGCAGCGGACCGTCCGCCCCTACGCTCAGCGAATGCTCGTCGCTGGCGACAGGTATCCCCGCGTCGGTGGTCGTAGGACGACGCTTCTGTGTTGTCACCACGCACTCCTCATTCTGCTGACATCTGCATTGATCGGGTCGATTCGCCGCCCGCCCGACTCGGCTCCACGTTGTCGTCCCGCAGTCGATCAGTCGCCCCGCAGCCCGTCACCAGCCTCGGAGCGGACCGAGCCGCGGAGCAGACCGCCAGGAACCGCGGATCGCACCGCTCCCTGCGCCTACCCGCCCACCGCCGTCACACACACCACCGCGCTGATCCATCGCCGCGACCCGTGAGCACCGGCATTCGCGGCCACCCGCCGGCCCGCGACACCAGGCCGCCGTGGGTGAATCAACGGGCAGGCGACGGGCCGACCGGAGGGCGGCCGTAGGCTGCACATGACGTGCGGGGGCACCACGGTCCCGGCGCGGACACCTGTCACACCAAGCCGGGACGGATGGAAGCGAGCAGGCCATGGGCGACGCAGCGTTCGAGATCGAGTCGACGTTGCCGGACCTCACCGATCTCGATCTCGCGTCCCTGGAGGCCGCCCCGGGCGACGCCGTCGGCAACGCCATCCTGGCCCGCGGGTTGAGCCGGCTCCGCACCGCGGCGCTGAACCCGGACGGCGCAGTAGCCGGCTTCGCGTCGAGCGCGTGAAGCCGTCGGGCGGGTGTGTGAAGCCGTCGGGCGGGTGCGGCTGTCGGGCGGTGCTGCGATGCCGGGCAGGCTCCCAGGGCCGTCAGGGCGGCGGCGGGTCGATGCAGAGGTCGGCACGACCGTTCGATCGCAGGCTTGCCAGCAGAGAGTCGTCTTCCTCGAAGTTCGTCGCGAGTTCGGCGAGGACCGTCGAGCGCAGCGCGCGGGCACCGGCCTCGTCACCCAGCGCCTGATGATCCGCAGCGAGATTGATGGACACCAGCAGGGCTGCCGGGGCCTCATCGCCCAGCCGGGCACCGAGCTGCCGCACCGCTTCCTCGTCGATCTGTCGCGCCGCGGCGAACTGGCCAAGGTCGAACAGGCAGTTCGCCAGATTCACCGAGCATGCGACCGCGAATGGATGGTTCTCCGCCAGTGATTCGCGAATCCGTTGCCTCGTCTGGTTCGCCAGGTCGAGCGCGGAGCGTGGCTCCCCACACAACCGGGTCGCGATGATGAGGCCGTTGGCAGCCGCGAGAGCGGACAGGTCGCGCACCCCGAGCCTGTCGTCCGCGCGCCGAACGGTGTCCGACGCCAGCTCACGGGCCTGCGGAGCCGCTCCCGCGAGGCATCGGGAGTTCACCAGACCCACCGCGGACGCCAGAGTGATCGGCTGGTTTTCCCCGACATACTGACGAAGTTTCCCGAAAGCTTCCCCTGCGAGGCTCAGGGAACGCCCGAGCTGCCCCACCCAGCGCAGCGAGACCGCGTGGTTGGCCATGGTTCGCAGCGTATCCGGATGGTCTTCGCCAAGGACGCGGCGGCTGTTCCCCAAGGTTTGTTCCAGCAACTCGGCTGATTCCCGGTACCGGCCGAGCTCCCGCAGATCACGGGCATAGCTGTCTGCATACTGCAGCGTCAGGATGTCGTCGTCGCCGTACATCCTGCGCTGTCTGTCGTAGGCCTCCTTCCCCGTCACAAGCGCATGTTTGAAATCGCCCACGAAACGCAGGGAGACGGCAAGGTTGTTCGCCGACTTGATCTTCTCCCTGCTGTCGAGGCCCGAGATCTGGTGATAGCGGTGATACGTGGCCTCGTCGAGTTCGCGGGCTTCCTGGTAGTTACCTGTTCCGCGCAGGTCGCCGCCCAGCGCCATGGCAGCACGCAGTGCCAGCGGGTCGCTCGGGCCGAAGCGACGGTCCAGGCTGTCGCGCGCCCGCCGGTCCAGTTCGTGGGCCTGCTCGGCCTCGCCGAGCGCGCGGTAGCTGTCCGCCAGGTCCAGGCAGAGCTCCAGCGTCCGCGCGTCGTCCGCACCGAACTGGCCTCGCCAGACCTCCAGAGTCCGCTGCGCCAGATCACGGCAACCGCCGTGGTCGCGCTGCATGTAGAGATAGCGGACCTGGTTGCGGACCACTCGGGCCGCGGTCTCGTCCCGGGACGAGATCAGACCCGAGGGCTCCAGATGCGGCCTGATCTGGTCATAACGCGGCCAGTTGGCCGGGTCGTCGGCGTTACCCGGATCCGCTGCGCCGAGGAGCGCATGTACCCGTGCACGAGTCAGCGTTCGTTGCTCGGATGCGAGATCCTCCCGGATGACCGTCTGGACGAGGCGGTGCATCACCAGGGTCCGCCGCTGCGGATCGAGCCTCGCAAGCGCGTGGTCAACCAGCTGCCGGACGGCCTCCCCCAGCATGATGTCGTCACGGAAGCGCTGGTCGTCGGCATCCGCCAGAACCGCAAGCCCGACGCTTGCGAAAAGATCGAGGCTGATCGGTTCGGGGCCGAAGAAGGCGCAGAGCTGTGCCAGCCGCGCCGCCGCGGGTGCCCGGTCACGCAGGCGCTGCATCGACAGCAACCAGGTGCGGAAAACCCGCGGCGGATAGACAGGAGCCTCCTCGTCCAACAGCAACGGCCCAGGGCTGTCCTCAAGGAGCTGCAGGTACCGCTCAGCCGGCATGCCGGTCCTGGAATGCCACGCCCCAGCGTGATCAAGAGCCAACGGCAGGTCTCCCAGCGCTTCGGCGAGCCGAGTCGCGGTCTCCTCCGTCAGCCCGGGAGCACGCAGCAGCAGCAGGCCGATGCTTTCCCGACGGCTGAACAGGTCTATCTCCAGCAGAGACTGCTGGCCCCAGTCGCGGCTGCGCGAGGTGACGATCACATGGCCGGGCCCGGGCGGAATCAGCGGAAGGATCTCGCCGGGGACCTCGGCGTTGTCGAAGACCAACAGCCACCGCCGGTAGGGCACTCCGCGGCGAAGCGCGTCAACGACATCCGCGCCGCCCTCCCGACCGTTCCGGGTGGTCAGGCCCAGATCGACGGCCAGGCGGTTCAGCCCAGTGCGGACGAGCGCCATCTGGTCACACCCGAACCAGTAGACGAGGTCGTAGCTGGCACCGAACCGGAAGACGTACTCGGCCGCCAGCTGGGTCTTTCCGACTCCACCGAGCCCCTGCAGCACCTGGCAGTGCACCGGCGGCCCGTCCAGACCGAGGAAACTGTCACGCAGGCTCGCGAGCAGTTCCTCGCGGCCGACAAAGGCCGGGTTACGCACCGGCACTCCCTCCCAGACGCGCGGCGGCGCCCCGGGAAAGCGGACCTCCTCCCCGAACCTGGACGTCAGGATGGTCGCCGGCGCCGGTTGCGACGGCTTGCCCGCAGCCGCCGCAAGTGCTCGGCGCGCGCGTGCGCCGTCGAGGCCGACGAGGTCAGCCACATCCCGGCCCGCGATCTCCGGCGACAGCCGGATCTCCTCAACCCGCACCGGAACGAGCAGGCGTTGTGCACCGTCGGGATCGAGCACGACCATGCGCCGCCACCGCTCGAGCGCCGCGGGCAGCTGCAGGTAGGTCCGGGAGAAGATCGCCACCAGGCGGCGGCGCCCGACCGCCCCCTCCAGCGGGCCGCCGGTGACCTTGGTAGTCGAGTCGATCGGATCCGCGATGACGCGGAAGCCCGCCTCCTCCAGCTCGGCAGCGGCCCAGTCCGCCCACGGACGGTCGGCGGACGAGTAACTGAGCACGACCTCGGTGGGAATCGTCACCCGGGCCCGCTCGAAGACCTCCAGAGTCTCGCGTCGCCGCAGCTCGTCCTGCGGGGGCAGTTCGCTCACCACCCCGCGGGTGAGATGCGAGGTCAGCCGCTCGTAGGCGGCGAGCAGGGTGCCCTCCTGACGGGGCCGGTCACCGAAGACGGCCAGTATCTCCTCATAGGCGTAATACGGCTTGTATGGAACTTCCACGTCGCCCCAGTACCGTTCCTTCTCCAGGTCGTCCATATCCCGGAGAAAGGAGTTGAACGCGGCCCGCGCCACGTCACGCCCCAGCTCCAGCCGGCGTTGCTCACCGTCGTCCGCCCGCATGAGAACTGGGAGCAGGCGGATGGTCCGGCCGTCCCCCTGCGCGTCGATGGAACGCGCGACCGATACGGCACCATCGATGCTCTGGCTACTCAGGGTGAAACAGTTCACCACGACGTCGGGTAGCTGCACCGTGCAGATTCCCGCGGTGTCACTCAGACCCGTCCTGCTGTCGATGAGAATCCAGTCGTAGGACGAGCGCATGTCGGCCCGCAGCGCGTCAATGAAATCACCCCCTCCCTGCTGCTCGTAGAAGGTGTTCCAGTCGAAGGTGTTGACCCGCTGCGCGTAGGCGGCATCGTGGCGGCCCGAACAGACGAAGTCGATGGTTCCGCCCGAGGCGAAGGGCCAGGTCAGCGACACCGCATACTGCATGACCTCGGTGGACCTCGCGAACCATTCCTCCTCTCCCGGGCCCTGCGGTGACATCACCGCGATCGCGAAATCCCAGATCATGTCCATGACTCCGCGGGTGGAACGAAGATCGGGATCATGCAGAAACGGATGGAAGTAGCGGTGCAGCCCAGGTGCTTCGAGATCCCAGTCCACGACGAGGACGCGGGATCCGTTGCTTGCCAACAGCCAGGCGGTGTTGGCAAGAGCCATGGAGCGCCCCGTACCCCCCTTGTACGAGTAGAAGGTGACGACCGTACCGGACGCCTCCGCGGGCACCTGTTCTTCGGAGACCCCCTCTTCGGACACCCTCATCACGGCCCGGCCAGACGCGGTAGGCCACGCGCGGTCTTCGGCGCTCTGAAGATCCGCCTGTGCTCGAAGATCCGCGCCTGGGAGTCGACGATGATCTGGATCAGGGCCCGATCGAACTCCTCCCGGGAACGAATCTCCTCGCGAAACAACCTGTCCCGCCGCATCACGTTGTTCCGAAGCGCGCTCGCCAGCGTCTCCTTCAGGTGCTGAAGGTTCTCATGCGTCTCGAGATCGTCGGGATTAAAGGGAACCAGCACGCCCGACGTCGGCTCGTTGCGCCGGTCGTATTGGGTCAGCGCAAGGCGGAATTCGTCAAGCTTGGCCGCCCACATGTCGACCAGTAGAATCACGATCTCGTTGCGGGCCGTGGAGCGCTCCAGCAGATCCGCCACACCGTCGTCCAACCGGGTCACTGCCGAGGTCATCCCCTGCCGCGCGGCGACCATCTGAGCCAGCACACACACCCGGTCGTCGTGCAGCGGGCGGTAGGGCGTCCATTCGTCGAAATCACTTCCATAGAAGTCCAGGTGCTCCCGCAGCACGGCGATCTCGTCGCGCGAGGTGGAGGCCAGAACGAAGGTCACGCGGCTGGGGCCACCCCCCTGCGTCTCCGGACGCGGTTGCGGCTGCCGGTGCCGGTGCCGGTGCGGCTCCTGGTGCGGATCCGGCGTCAGCTCCCGCTTCGGCTCCGGATCGACTGGAGGCTGCTGCGGCTCAGCGGATCCCGGCGACCCCGATGGCCCAATCTCCTTCGAGGCCCCGGAAGGTTCCCCGCCGTCGCCCGCCAGAGGCCGGACCTGGAACATGTTGGGAACCTGGTCGAAGTCGATGACTTCCGGATGCGGGGGTAACGGTGACTCGTGGGCGAGCCGGACGATTCGGGTAGCCAGCGCCACCAGGAACTCCTGGTACATGTCATGGTTGCGATCCAGCTGCAGAAGGTACCGAAGACCCCTCTGCGCGTACGTCGTGCCCAACTCCTGGTGATCGTACTGCAACCGGAGGAACACTTTGGGCGGATCACGCAAGGGCGTCCAGATGACCGGTAGCAGTACGGCGGGGCTGCCCTGCCCACCAGCAGCCGCGGCGCGAAGGCGCCCGTCGAACACCGTCCATTCACGGCCGCAGTACACACTCGCGAAGAACGTAGGAGAACACATCGCGACGAAGGTGCGGCATCGCGCGAGAGCCGCACCGAGCTCCGCCGACCAGTCCTGGCCCGGCTCGATGGAACGCCGGTCGAAGAACCCCACCGTGCTGGCGTCCGAGGCCCCGACCCGAAGGCGCACCTCGGCCCTGAGATCCTGGTGGAACCGCTCGAGATAGGGCCCGTCGCCGCCGTCCGCCCGCGCATAGCTGAGGAAGAAGTAAAGCGGCCAGGCCTCGGGTTCCTCCTCCTCAGGCACTCCTGCGGGCACCAGTGTTTCCCGGCCCGTCGTGGCTGCCCGGGTGACCAGGCCGCACGGGCATTGGTGCCGCTCCGGGTGCATGCAGGACGCCCTGCCGACCGACGCTCTTGCCCGGCATCGATTGGCCCCTCTCCCGCGGTGTCGGGCCACCGCACTGCGTACACAGGCCCAGATCGGTCTGCCTGAGCCGAGTTGAACCGCCCCGAGGGGGGTGGCAACAGATTCTACGACGTCCTCCGCACACGTGCGGAGGATGTTGGCGCACCCCCGGAGTTCGCAAGAAACGGCTGGCTCGATCCCGGCGGCCGCAAATACAGCGAAGAGGCAGACAAAACCAGCAAACGATGGGATCGCCACCAGCCCACAAGCTGCGGGTACGGCGCGGCGACGACGGATTCATGCGCGGTAGCGGCGCCTGCCGCCCTAACCGACTAGATTGGAGGATCCAAGGTGGAGGAGGCGGTACCAGATGGACCGATCGTCGCCCGAGATCGAGACGCTCCTGCCTGATGTCGGAGGTTGCTACCTCGACGAGCTGGCCGGCCACGAGAACAGGATCCTGCGGCAGGTGCGGCACCGGCTGGCGCGGGAGGCCACGAGGCTGGGTTCGGCCACGGCCGGGTTTACATCCTCTGCCTGATCCTCGCCAGACCGGATGGTGCAAGCGAATTGAATACCACCTCCGCCCAGGGTGTCGGCGGGCGCGCGGGCGAATGGCCGGGCGACGAGCTCACGCTCACACGGCTGACCGGCCGAGGATGGCAGCCGGTGCCCTTTCGCCAGTTCGTCCTCAAGGTGAACAGCAGGTGCAATCTCTCCTGCACCTACTGCTACGTGTATCACCTGGCGGACCAGAGCTGGCGTCGGCAGCCGGTGACGATGAGCCGGGAGGTCGTGGCGGCCACGGCCGGCAGGATCGCGGCGCACGCGGCACGCCACCAGCTCACCCGGGTGGAGGTGATCCTCCATGGCGGTGAGCCCCTGCTGGCGGGCGCCGCCTTCCTCGATCACGTGGCCCGGCAGATCCGTTCCGCGGTCGCCCCCACCACGGACGTCGAGCTCACGGTTCAGACAAACGGCACACTTCTGACACCTTCCTTCCTGGCGCTATGCGCGGACGTCGGGATGAAGATCGGTGTGAGCGTGGACGGCGGCCCGGCAGACAATGACCGGCGGCGGGTCCGTCACGACGGCGGTGGGAGCCACGCCAGCGTCGAGGCAGGTCTGCGCCTGCTCACCTCCGAACGGTTCCGGCCGCTGCTGTCAGGCCTGCTGTGCGTGGTTGACCTGCACAGTGATCCGGTCACGGTCTACGAGAACCTGCTGGCCTGGCAACCTCCGGCGATGGACTTTCTCCTTCCCCACGGGAACTGGACATCCCGACCGCCCGGCCGGGATGAGGACGAAGGACTGACGCCCTACGGCGACTGGCTCGGCGCCCTCTTCGAGCGCTGGTACTCCGCGCCCGAGGACGAGACCGACATCCGCCTGTTCCTGGAGATCATCGTTCTTCTTCTCGGTGGAGACAGCCAGGTGGAGACCGTGGGGCTTTCGCCGTCGAGTGTTCTCGTCATCGAGACGGATGGCACGGTCGAACAGGTCGACGCGCTCAAGTCGGCCTACCCCGGGGCAGCGGCCACCGGGCTCACCGTCCTGCGGGACGACTTCGACGAGGCGTTCCACCATCCCGGCATCCTGGCCCGTCAAATCGGTGCCGCGGCGCTCGGTGCCGACTGTGCCGCCTGCCCGGTTCATCGGGTCTGCGGTGGCGGGTACTACCCCCATCGTTACCGGGCCGGCAGCGGCTTCCAGAACCGATCCGTGTACTGTCCGGATCTGCTTGCTCTGATAAACCGGATCCACCGGCGGATCCAACCGGATATCGACAAGGTGCGGCGCTCGAAGTGAACGTGGGCTTTCATCGGCTCGCACTGGCCGATTTCGATGAACTGGCCTCCGGTGGCGGCCACGCTGATCTCGTCCGTTATCTCCGGCGAACCCAGCTCAGCAAGCGGCTGCTCGCGCTGCGCGCGGTGCTGGAGGACGCCGCACAGCAGGCTCCGGACGACTTCGCCCGCAGCGGGCTCGCCGAGGCCTTCCGTGTGTTGTCCACCGCCCAACGTCAGGATCCCGGCCCGGTCGAGAGCCTCCTGCTCACGCCTGGGCTCGGCCTGTGGGCGATGCACTGCATGCGCCGGATCCGCGGCACCGTCAAGCCGGCTGTGCCACTCGCGGAGGATCTGAACATGCTCGCGGCCTTCGCGGTCGCGGCCGCCCTGCGGACCGGCCTGGACGCGGAGATCAGGGTTTTCCTGCGGGGTGGCGACCTCGTCGTGCCTTCGCTGGGCCGTATCCGGACCGGAAACCCAGGGTGGGCCGTCGCTCGGGTCCAAGGCGGAGCAGTGACAGTTCACGCCGCCGCTGACCCGCAGACGACCCCGCGAGTGAATGTGATCGCGGCTGCCAGCTTCGGGCGAGGAGACCGGGCGCGTCAATGGCTCCCACTGCGCACCCTGTCGAGTTCGAGGTGGGGCCAGGAGATCGAACTTGCGCTGGACGACACGGATCCCGCGCGCACGCTGCTGGATCTTCCGATGTCACCCGGCGTCGCGGATGAGGAGATCGATACCTGGCAGCACCGCCTCGACGAGGGCTGGCGCATTCTCTGCCACTACGATCTTTCGGCAGCCGCTGCGGTGGCAGCCGGGCTGGGCTGGGTCTACCCACTGCGTTCGACGGAGCGGGCGGCGGAGCTGAGCGCATCGTCCGGGGAGGCGTTCGGTGCCGTGGCGCTGACCCTTCCCAAGGACGGCGTCTCCTTCGCGGCCGGCCTGGTGCACGAGTTCCAACACACGAAGCTCTCCGCGCTGATCGACCTCGTTGCGTTGACCGATACCGCTCACGACCGTCTTTACTACGCTCCGTGGCGCAGCGACCCGCGGCCGGTCGCCGGCCTTCTTCAGGGTGCCTACGCCTACCTCGGCCTGACCACGTTCTGGGATTTCCGGCGGCTTCACCAGGACGGCGGCGAATACGCGCATTTCGAGTTCGCCCGGTGGCGAGAGGAGGTGTGGCGGGCGCTGAGCACGCTGCGGCTCTCAGGCGCGATGACTCCGCTGGGCCTGCGCTTCCTCGACGGCATGCGCAGCGTCGTCGCACGGCATCGGCAGGCCGCCGTCCCCACCGGCCCCCAGGCGCTGGCGGAGCTGACCACGGCCGATGCCTGGATCACCTGGCGGCTACGGAACCTGCAACCGGCGCCAACATGGATCACCGCGCTGGCGCGGGCCTGGATGGACAAGGACATCGCACCACCGAGCGAGGCGGGCTCCCGCCCCCTTCCAGGCCACCGCGGGCTTGTGTACAACCAGCGGCTCGCCCTCACCCTGCTGCGTCTGACGGACCCGAAGCGTTTCGAGGCCGCTCGGCAGGGCGTTCCCCATGTCCTCGACGGCTCCGTGACGGCTGCGGACCAGGCTCTCGCCTTCGGCGACGTCAGGTCCGCAGCCGACGGCTACAAGGAGGAGCTGGCTCGCGAGCCTGACCGGCTCGACGCCTGGGCCGGGCTCGTCCTCTGCCGACGCGGCAGCGGCGAGCCCGGGGCCGACGTCCTGACCGCACGCCCCGAGGTGGTCCTGCACCTGCGCCGGCAGGTACAGGAACTCAGCAGCGACCAGGTCGACCCCGACGCACTCGCAGCCTGGATGTCGCAGACCACCCGCTGACAGCGCAGCGATGCCCTACGGCGACGCTCCTACAGCGGCGGCGGCTCGAAGTCGAAGTCTAGGCGCTCGCCCCGCTCGCCTGCCTGCACATCGGGATGGTCCGGACCGAGCACCCGGCGATAACGCTGCGAGGTCTCCGTCGCGAGCCTGCGGCCTTCCTCCTCCCGACCGGCGGTCTGGGAGAGGTCCAGGGCCACGTTCGTCGCGCACACCAGCGCATGCGGGTGATCGGGGCCAAGGAGCTCACCGAAGCGGGCGAGCGCCTTCTCACCGATCTCCAACGCCTCCGCCACCAGCCCCTGCGCGGACCTGGCGGTCGCCAGGTTCGCCAGGCAGGTGAGGGTGAAGTGGTGGTCGGCGCCGACCCTGCCCTCGAGCCCGGCGAGCGCGTCCTTCAGCAGGCGCTCCGCCTCGTCGACCCGGCCGAGCTGGCGATGGACTAGCGCCAGGTTCAGGTGGCAGCCGTAGGTGTATGGATGGTCAGCCCCGAAGATGTCCCGGTACCGGTTCACGGTCTTCTCGATGCGCTCCGCGGCCTCGTTCGGATCGCCGGCCACCCGCTGGGCGTTCCCCAGGTTGATCGCGGCGGCCAGGGCGTCGGGGTGCTCGTTGCCGAACTGGCGGCTCGACGTGTAGCGCTCGTACACCTGCTCGGCGAGCTCCAGCGCCTCGCGGAAGAACCCGGCCTTGCGCCGGGCCACCGAGAGATCCTTGGCCTGCGCGAGCACGAAGGGATGGTCGACCGCGAGCTCCCGCCTGTTCACGAGTTCCTCGAACACCCGGTAGGCGTACTCGGCCGACTCCCGCGCCTTCAGGTAGTGACCCTCCTGCCGCTGGTCGCGGGCGACGGCGGCGAGCGAGGCGGCGACCCAGGGATTGATGTCACCGCCCCACATGTCCCGCCGGTTGGTGAGGTTGTCCTGGTCGAGCTCGAATGCCCGCTTATAAGCGCTGTTGAGGCTGCAGTCGAGCGCGAGATTGTTCACGACGTGATGAGTCTGAGCGTTGTCCCGTCCGAAGACCCGCTCATGGCGGGGCAGCGCGTCCTCGTCCAGCTCGAGCGCGGCCCGGAATTCACCGCGGGCCCGCAGGTCCGCGCCGTGGCCGTTCAGAATGATGAGGGTTTCCTCGTGGTCCGCACCGAGGACCTCCGTGATCGCGTCGAGGGTGCCGCGCCGGAGCTCATAGGCCTCCCGGTACCTGCCCAGGGCCCAGAGGACGTTCGCCTTGATTCCCTGGAGGACGAGAACGTCCGGGTCACGATCGCCGGAATCCGCCCGCCAACGGTCCAGTGCGCGGTCCGCCTCGCTCAACGCCGTCGTGAGGTCACCGGCGTTGTACAGATAGCCGATGAGGTGTTCGATGAGCTGACGTGCCCGGACCGCTGTGGACGCGTACACACCGGACGGCACGATGTGCGGGAGAAGGTTCTCGAAGCCGGCCCGGTTCTGCGTCTCGGAATCCCCTGGGTCCGCGGCGACGAGCAGGGCGTGGACCTCGTCCCGCATCCGTTCCTGTTCCTCGGGCAGCAGCTCGTCCCGAATGAGCATCTGGACCAGCCGGTGTACCTGCACCGTCTTGCGGCTGTTGTCGATCCGGGCGAGCGCGTAGCGGCCGAGCTCCCGCATCGCGCGGCTCACCATCAGCCGGTCCTGCATGGACAGACCGAAATCCGAGTCCAGGGTGTACTTTCCGCGGTCCAACATTTCCAGGGAGATCGGCTCTGGGCCGAAGAATGCACATCGACGGAGCAGCTCGAGCGCAAATGGAGCCTGCTCCCGCAGCTGCGCCACGGAAAGACTCCACGCGGCTGCCACCGGCCGGGAGTAGTCGGCGGGCGGGTTTTCGGCGAGTAGCTTGCTGGAGGCGTCCTTCAGCAGCTGAAGGTACTCACGCACGTCCATACCAGTTTCGAACTGCAGCGCTCCGGCCTGCTCAAGCGCCAGCGGAAGGTCCCCCAACGCCTCGGCCAGGCTGTTGGCGTCGACCTCGGCGATACCCGGCACGCGGCGGTGCAGGAACTCCAGGCTCTCCCGCCGGTCGAAGACATCCACCTCGATCGTGTCGACGATGCTCTGCCACCGACGGTTGCGCGAGGTGACCAGGACATGGCCCGGCCCGTGCGGCATCAGGCCGCGAATCAGCTCAGGCTGGTCGGCGTTGTCGAAGATCAACAACCAGCGACGGTAGGGCGTCCCACGGCGCAGCGCCTCGAGGACGGCGGCCACCGAGTCGTCGATCCGCAGCAGGCCGCCCTCCGACAGGCCCAGCCGCGGCGCCAGTGACGCCAGCGTGGATCGGACCAGGACCGGCTGGTCCGCGGGAATCCACCAGATCAGGTCATAATGCGCCTGATAGCGGTACGCGTACTCGATGGCGAGGTGCGTCTTCCCGACACCGCCCAGCCCCTGCAGGGCATGCGGGAGGACCGCCGTGACCTCGCCCTCGTCGGAGGCGATCCGACGACGCAGTTCGGTCAGTTGGCTTTCCCGCCCGGTGAAGTTCTTGTTCCGTTGGGGCACTCCACCCCAGATCGTCGGAACCCCCCGACCCGGGCCGCTCACCGGATCGAACTCCACCACCGAAGCCACGATAACAACCCCCGCCGCTCGTCAAGTACGGACATCGGCGCGACGGCACGGACCAACCGACGGTAGTGCAGCGTCCGACGGCGCGGAGTGCACGCGTCGCCGGCGCGCCGCGTAATCATACCGTTCCACTGATCGTAACACTCGCGTCGACACACTTGCCATTGCACGTTAGCCACTCGCGCGGACTCGGGCGAGCGAGGACGACACAAGTCCGGATTGTGGCACGAGTTGTGGCACCCACTCTCGTGAGGGCGCCGCGAACCTGCACCGGGATGCCCCTGTATTGTCGGCGTTTTCTGAAGCAGGTTCCGCGACCGGCCCGCCGACACATCCGCCAACCAACCCGCCCATAACTCGTGACCTGCAGTTTCGCGATTTCGACCGTGGAGTCGGCACCCACCCCGCCCGCGCGTCGCGCCACGGACACCGTGGATACCACTCTCGCGCACCTCGCACCTCGCACCTCGCACCACGCACCGCGCCTGACGGCCGGGCAGTGCGCCCCGGCACAGACCGTGGCCCGCACGGGCAGGCATGCCCACGGAGCCATCGCCAGTGCCCCACCACCCTCCGCCCGCGAGGGCGGCCACACGAAGAGCACCGGTCTCGCAAAAATCCTGTTACTTTGCCGCGGTCGGCCCGCATTGGCCGTAAAATCTGACGGAAAATCTTGGGCGGTCCAGAACCGTGTGCCACCGGAGGTGGGGCCATGGCCGGCGGATACGATTCTCGGGCCCGGTCGCGTCAACGCCGAAAGGCTTCCGGTTCCGTTGAAGGCATACCGTCCAGTAATTTTCGACGAACTCCCAACCAGGGACACCAAATCACTACTCGACATCTCGGCCCCCCCGGTGCGGACGTGTCCGCTCTCGACGCGCCCGGCCCTGGGCGGAGCAGAACGGTGATCGAGGCCGAGGCGACCAGCCCGTACGTCGGCCTCCGCCCGTTCACCGAGGAGGACTCCGAGCTGTTCTTCGGCCGGGATGCCGCCGCCCACGCGCTGCTGGCCGAGTGGTTGCGCTGTCGTGTGGTGGTCGCGCACGGGCTGACCGGTGTGGGCAAGACCTCGCTGCTGCGGGCGGGCGTGCTGCCGAGCGCACCGTCGACGGACGCCGACGTCCTGCCGGTGGCACGGCCCTCGGGGCCGACCGGGCAGTCCTCCGAGGAGGAGCATGAGCCGGCTGGCTCCCAGGCGTCCTTCGGTGCCGGCAATCCGTTCGTTCAGGCCCTCCTGCGGTGCTGGTCCTCCCCAACCGACACGCCGACGCTGCTCGACGCGATCCGTGACCACCCCGCCCGGCGCCGGCCGCACAGCTCGACCCGGCCAATCCTGGTGGCGATCGACCAGGTCGAGGAGTTTTTCGCAGCCCGATCGGCCCAGCTGGCCCAACTGGACCAGCTACGGACGCAGTGTTTCGACCTGCTCGCGCAGGCGGCAGCCGCGCTGCCGACGCTGCGTATCCTGCTGGTGGTCCGTTCCGATCACCGTGCCACGCTCGAGCCCTACCTGCGGCTTCTGCTGGCCGGCTCCGGCGGCGGCCCCGCCACCCCGTCGGTCGCCGAGGTGCCCGTCGCCGCGCTGGAGCCACGCTCCGCCCAGGCCGCGCTCGTCGAGCCGTTGCGTGCGACGGGTACGCACTTCGCCTCCGGCGCGGCCGAGGCCTGTGTCGACGACCTCGCCACCAGCCGGTTCGTCGACGCGACCGGCGCCGAGTCGCTGCTGGTGGCGAACGCCATCCAGCCGGTGTTCCTGCAGCTGGTGGCAACCGCGATGTGGCGGGCCCGTCCCGGCGCGGATGCCGTCATCACGTCCCGTCTCGGCCCGGCCGGGAACGTCACCGCGGTGCTGGCCGAGTACCTGACCCTGGTGCTGGTCACGGTGGCACGCGAGCACGATCTCGACGAGGGTGAGCTGCGGGCCTGGCTCACCCGTACGTTCGTGACCGAACGCGGTCGACGCGGTGTCGCGGATGAGGGGCTCACCACCACGGCTGGTCTGCCGACCGCCGTGTTGGAGTCGCTGACGGCACGCTACGTCCTGCGCTGCGAGCACCGGTCGGGCTCGCGTCGTTTCGAGCTCTTCGACGACCGGCTCATCGAGCCGCTCCAGCGTGGCTTCCCCGAATGGGCCGTCAGCGGAACCGCCGCCGAGGCGAATGCGGACGACCATCTTCGCGCGGCCCAGGTGAGCTTCGCGGACCACGACCTGCCGACGGCCCGCACCCACGTGGAGGAGGCCCTGCGCCGTGACCCGGGGCGCTCCCTCACCCGGGCCGGCGCGCAGACGCTGCGCGCGCAGATGTGCGAGATGCAGGGGCGCTGGCAGGACGCCGAGGCCTGCTACCGGGAGGCCGCGGAGATCTACGAGTCGCTGTCGGACACCGAGTCCTCCGGGCGGATGCTCGCCGCCCTGGGCCGGGTGCTGCTCGAGTCCGGCCAGACCACCCGGGCGATCGAGGACCTCCAGGCCGCCAGCGAACGGCTGCCGGGTGACGCCGAGGTGCAGGCCGCGCTGGCGCACGCGCTGTGGCGCACAGGCCAGCCGTGGGCGGCGGCGGCCATCTTCTCGGCCGTCCTGACGTTCGCGCCGGACTCCGGGGCCGCGCTGGCCGGGCGGGCGCGCCTGCGGGTGGAGCTGGGTGACGACGCCGCCGCGATGCAGGACTTCGAGCGTCTAGCCCGGTCGGCGGCGCAGGTCGTGGCCCAGCCGTCGATGCGCGCGGCCCGGGCGGTGGCCCTGGCTCGGCGGGGGCAGGTGGCCGAGGCCGCGAACGAGTCCTCTGTGGCGCTGCGCGAGGCACCGGACAGCGGCCCGGTACTGTGGCACGCGGCCGAGGTCATCCGCGCACGCGGCGACGACGAGGGAGCTGACGGCCTGCTGCGGCGTGCCCTGGACGCGGCCGAACCCGCACTGCTGCCGCACCAGCAGTCCCAGGTCCTGCGTCTGCTGCGACGGTCCGGCGCGATGGCCTGAAAGTACTGCGCCCCAGTGCATTGAGGTCTGCCATGCTGAGCACGGAGGGCAGCCACGGGGTGCGGAGGCAGACGTCCGTTGACCATCCACCAGCTTCATCGCACGTCGGCGGCGGCGTCGGACCGGCCCGGCTGGCAGGTCACCGCGTACACGCCGGGGCTCGGCGACGGGAGACGTCAGCAGATCGTCGGTCTGCTGACGTCCGAACTCGCCGTGGACGCACGCCGCAGCGGACCACAGCCGCACAGCGGACCACAACCGCTTAGCAGACCGCAGCCGCTTAGCAGACCGCAGCCGCACAGCGGACCACAGCGGCGCGGCGGCGAGTCCGGCTTCGGGCCCTTACCCGGATCCGACGCCGGTTCAACGCAGGGGCCCTGGACCTCCGCCGGGCAGCGCGAGGCCGGGCTGAGCCTGAGCTACTCGCTGCTGGCGGACGGTGCCGCGGTGATCTGCCGGACCGTGGGCACCGGCGTCGACTTCGCCGGCCGCCCGGGAAACGTCTTTCAGCACGCGTTGCTGCTCACCGAGCCGGACCGTGATCTCGGCGGCCTGCTTCCCGCCGACCTGTGGTGGTGGCCGGGCTGGGCCGACCGGCCAGCCGACGGTGATCTTCCAGCTGTCGGGCGTCTCGTCGTCGACTCGCCGATGCCCTGGCACGAAGCGATCGCCCGGGCGCAGGAACTGTACGGCGACGGTCGGCTGGCAGCCCTGCTGGCGAGTGTGCGCAGCGCCGCGCGCGGCGGCGGTGCCGTGCGGATCGTTCTGGTGGAGCAGGGGCCGGCGGCCACGGTGCGAACGATCCGGCTGGTCACCGGCTCGCTGCCGCGGGCATCGGCCCTGGCGATGACCTTCGGTGTCCCGGTGGGGCATCCGGAGCAGTCCCGCCACGTGCTGGTGGGCGTGCCGGTGGGCGCCGACCTCGACCCCGCGGCCATCCCGTTCGGCGTCCGGTTCGAGACTCATCGCCTGCACGGCGGGGCTGGCCCTGAGCCCGGAGCCGGCGACGGCGGCAGCGCGGGCGGCGGCACCGCGCCGCGGGACGTCGGTGCTCCGGCCGGTACCGACGGCGCCCGGGCGGACGAGCACCGGGCGGACGAGCACCGGGCGGACGTGTCCTGGGGGGAGGTGGCCGCGCGGGTGTGGGCCGCGGGGAGACCCGATGTGCTCGCGCTCGCGGCCGCCAGCACGTCGTTCGCCGACGCCGACGCCGCCCAGCGCCTCGCCGCCGTGGCTGCGGGCGCCGGCGTGCCGCTGGCGTCACCGCCCAGTGATCCGGCGCCCGGCAGCGCGCAGTCCCCGGCTGTGGGCCCGGCGCCAGCACCGCTGCCGCCGGGTGCCGAGGGCTGGGGACGGGTGCGGCGCAGAGCTGTGGTGAAGGCTCTGCGGCCCGGTGGATACGCACGCGGGGCGGCGCTGTTCGGCGCCGGTGCGGCGATCGCGTTTGGTCAGCTCGGCGCACGGTTGCTCGCACTGCCGGCACGCACGCTGGCGGCCGGTCCGCCGGTGCTGCGCCCGGCCGGCGACGAGGCCGCCTACCCCGGGTACTTCACTCCGGCCGGCCAGGCGATCGTCGACCTCGGCGCGATCGGGGATGCCCTGGCCGAGGCGCTGCGCACCGCCGGACCGGAGTTCGCCGCGGCCGGTCCGGCCCGCTGGCCCGGCCCGTTCCTGGGGCAGAGCGCGTCGGCGCGGCGCTGCTGGCGCATGTGGAGGGCGGGGACGGCGATCGGCGTCGCCGTGGCCGGGGGGCTCGCCCGGACGGCGTACGCCGTGCACAGGACGCTTGTCATCACCACGATCGCGGTGCTGCGGTTGGCGGGTGCGGCGTTACGGTTCGCGGAGGCGGCGCGTTGGCTGCTCCGCGAGACACGCCCGGCCAGGCCGACCCTGGCGATGTTCCGCCGCCTCGGCGAACTGGGGGCCGACTGCCCGTACCCGGACTGCGCCCGCCCACTGGGCCGGCCGTTCTACGAGTGCCCCAACACGGACTGCCACCGCCGGCACGACGACCTGCGGCCGGGCCGCGGCGGCCTGCTGTACCGGGTGTGCGCCTGCGGGACACGGCTGCGGACCTGGGCGCCCGGCCGGCGCGGCCGCCTCGCCAGCTACTGCGGCTCGTGCGAAGGCCGGCTGCCCGACGGGATCGGGCACCTGCCGATCGTCCACATCGCGCTGATCGGCCCACCTGCGTCCGGCAAGACGACCATGCTGGTCGCCACCCTGGCCGGCCTGCAGGACCTCGCATACCAGCGTGATCTCACCTTGTCGTTCGCGTTCCGGCCGGACGAGGCCTGGTACCGGCGCAGCATGCAGATGGTCGCGGACGGCGGGTGGCTGGAGTCGACCGCCACCCCGAATCCCCGGGCGCTCGTCGTCACCGTCGGCATTCCCCGCGGGCCCCGGCGCATCGTGTTCTTCTTCGACCCGGACGGCGACCTCTACACCGACCAGCAGACCCTGCGCACCACGCACCGTTACCTGGAGCGGACCCACAACGCGCTGCTCGTCGTCGACCCGTCGGCGCAGCCGGCGCTGCTCGACCAGCTCACCCCGAAACAGCAGGCGGCGGCGAACTCGGCGGCCCACCCCGCGGCCGAGCCGACCTACGACACGATGCGGCGGCTGATCCGGGTGCTGCACGCGGACAGGTCGCTGCCTCGGCGGGGTGGCCGCCTCGCCCTGCGGCTCGCCGTGGTGGTCAGCAAGACCGACTGGCTGCGCGGGCTCCCATCGGTCCTACGCCTGCCAGAGCTCACTCCGGAGCAGCAGGACGGCCTCGTGCGCTACTGGCTCAACCAGCCCGCACGGCTGCCGGAGCTCGGCCAGGAACCGTCGAAGGAGTTCACCGAGACCCGCTACTGGGCGCTGAGCGCCGCGGACTGTCTCCGCGGCCGAAACGGGACGGTGAACCCGGCCGAACGCATTGCCGCGGCCGAACCGGTGCTGTGGATGCTGGGCGCGAGCGCACGCGGGTTCCGGCGCCTGATCATCCGGCAGCAGAAGGCGCGACAGTCCAGTCGGCATCCCGCGCTGCGGGATCCGACGCACCGGGCGCACTACGCGGGTCTCGAACGATGAGGATGTTCCGCCGCGCGGCGCCCGCCGCTCAACCCGGTCCCGGTCCCGCTTCTGCCCCCGCCCCGGCGCCCGCGCCCGCGCCCGCGCCCGCGCCTGCCGGCGAACCGGTTCCGGCGCATGTGCGCCGGCAGCGCAGGGTGCTGCTGGGCCTCCACGTCGTGGCGGTGTTCGCCCTGATCGCCGTCCCCTGCGGCCTGGTGGCCCTCCTCGTCCTCGGGTGAGTGGTCCACCAGGCGGCCGGCGGGTTGCGCTAGCCCGTCGCCTTGCGCAGGGCAACGGTGGCCAGTGGATGCTGGCAGAGCCCCGGGTCGCAGTCGCCCAGCACCGGCTGCCGGAAGTGGACCTTGTTGAGGACGATGAACGCGGTCTCCGGCAGGGTCTCGACCTCGACCGGCTCCACCGCCGGCTCGAACACCCGGCTCGTGGCCGACGATGTGGCCTTCTCCGTCGACCCCGACTGGCCGCGCGAGCGTGACCACTGGACGGTCCGCGCCGTGCCCCGCGACCCGTTCCTGCTGCGGTTGAACACCGGCAGGCGCTCACCCCGCCGCACCCCGACCTGGATGTTCCAGCCGTGCGAACTGTCCGTCGAGGTGCTGGTGGCGGCGCCGGTGGTCTCGTCACGGCTCCAGCCGAGGGACTCGCTGGTGCTCTGCGTCTCCTGGCTGAGCACGAAACGGTACTCGGCACCGACCAGCTCCACCGCGGCCTGCGCCTCGAGGGCGTTGTGGGTGCGCATCAGCAGCGTGACGCTGCCCGACGTGTTCAGCATCCGCTGCGCGTCCTCGCGCGCCGGGACATGCTGGTGCAGGAACATCGTCCGGACCCGGGCGTTGCGGGCATGCTGGCTGAACTCGTCGAGCACATCCCGGCCCAGCCGGTCGACACCGACGACGACGATCAGGTCATCACTGCGGTGCGGCTCGCCGTGGCGCAGATCCTCCATGAAGCGGTACAGCAGGATGCGCGCCGAAGCACCCTGATCATTGTTGAAGGTGGGAGCGGCGAGCACCGTCAGACCGGGCCGCCACAGCCCGCGACCCGGGCTCGCGACGGACTCGTCGGCACCGTCCGGCGTCGTGCCGTCCGGCGCCGCATCTTCGGATGCCGCGTCATCGGGTGCCGCGTCGTCGGGTGCCGCGTCGTCGGGTGCCGCGCGGTCGACGTGCCGCCGATCGTCGTTGCCGGCCAGCATCTCGAAGGTGTCGACGAGATAGGTCAGCTCGGTTTTCTCCTGCGGCGTCTGGCCGAACTCGTGGCTCACCTTCATGAGGTCCTTCTGCTCGCGCAGGCTCAGCACACCGCCGGCCTGGCCGCTGCCGGCACTCGTCTCGCTGAGCCGCTGCAGCACCCGCACACCCGCGGCGAGCCGGCGGAACGTCCAGGGCGGTTCGATGAGGCGGGCGACAGTCCGCACGATCGCCTCGTCGCGCCGGCGGATCTCGGCGGCGCCGCTACGACCCGGCAGCACGGCGAACGCGTCGGCGATCACCCGACCGACGGCCTCCGGGCTGAGCTCCTGGAACAGGTCGACCAGGCTGAGGTCGGTCGGGAACCGGCCGTACGGCACCGGCTGCCCCGTGCTGTACACCAGCTGGATCAGATCCTCGGCGACCTCGTGACTGGTGAGGTCGAGCACGACCACGCTGCGGTCAGCACGCATCAGCGAACCCGCGGTTGTCGCGATCATCGCCGCCCAGCCATCCCATGTGCCGCAGACGACATCCACCCGGGTCGCATCGGGAGGTCCCTGCACCGGGCGCCACTGATCCCGGGATTCGGCCTCGGTGGAGCCGCCGTGGCGCTGCTGGTCGTGCGCGTCCATCCACGCGCCTTCCCGCTCACGCCCGACGCCTTCGCGCCAGCGCGCGTACATCGACGTCAGCCCACCACCGGCAACGGCCACACCGGCCGTGGCGAACGCCGGGACGGCCAGCGACGCGCCCGTCGCCAGGCCGAGGACACCCAGCGCACCGCCCAGAACGACACCGCCGACCGCGCACGCCCTGGCCGTCGCGCCCAGCGCCGCCGCGTCTGCCGCGCCCCCGAAATGCTCGGGCGCCAGCACCGGCCGGCCGAGCGGATCCGGCACCGGCCGCTCGGCGGGGACGAACTCCCATCCCCACTGGAACCTGTCCACGCTCTGCGTCAGCAGCCGCTGGGCCAGCTCGCGCCGCCGCATCTGCGCGAGTTCGCCGGCCTTGCCAGGTACGAGCGCCGTCACGCGCCACCTCCGATGACAGGATTCATTCCCGGCTGCCTTCTGGGTACCATTGACATTCTGACCGACGCAAGAGAAAACATCCCGACAATTTCCTGCCATGCGGCCACGCCGCGATCAATCCGCGAAACACATCCCCGTCCCCGCGGGATATTTGGCGGCAAGCAATATCTTTTCAACGCCACGGATGCGCGTGACTGCCCCGTTCCAGAAAAGGCATCGCAGGCTCTCGCGCTGACAGTCCCCCCGGGCGGCACCACCCGCCTGACGGTCAGGCCGGCCGAGCTGGGCCGAGCTGGGCTGAGCTGGGCCGAGCCGAGCTGGGCTGGGCTGGGCTGATCAAACCGTGAGGCGGGCTTCGGCGAGTGCCGCGCGGCTGAGCTGGTCCGCCGTACGGGTCGTCTCCGGCAGCCGGTAGCGGGGGCAAAGATCAAGCACCCACCGGCAGGCGGAGTCGAGGTTGGTCCGATGACCGACCGAGAGGTACACCTCCCGCACACCGTCCTGTGTCCGCAACGCGGCACCCACCGCCTCACCGCCAAGGATGATCGGCGCCCGTTCGCCCCGGTGCGGCCCGGGGGCGGAGTGCTCGCCCACGAACGGGGTCTTCGCCACGCCGATCGTCGGCAGACCCACGGTCACGCCGAGATGGCAGGCCAGACCGAACCGCCGCGGGTGCGCGATGCCATGCCCGTCACACACCAGCAGGTCCGGCGGCGCCGCCAGCTGAGGCAGGACCGCTTCCCACGCCTCGAGCAACGGCGGCAGCTCCCGGAACGACAGCAGCCCCGGAACGTACGGAAACGTCACCCGCCCCGCTGCCGTCGCCGAGGCGATCAGCTCCCAGCGCGGCGCGGCGAGGACCACCACCGCTCCCGCGAGCAGATCCGTGTCGGTGTCGTACGCGACGTCGAACCCGGCCACCGTCGCGACCTGCTCCGGCCCGGGCACGTCGGCCTCCACCAGCCGCCGCAGCTCGGCCTGCAGTGCCTCGGCGTCCTCGACCGTCTCGACCGACGCATGACGGGAGCTCACCGGCCCGGTCTCCCTCAGCGCCCGGGCTGCCGGGTGACGGCTGGCCGGCCGGGGTTGGCGAGCACGCCGCGGACGTCCATCAGCGCGAAGCCGAGCAGGTTCAGGCCGGGCCACTGCGCCGGGTGACCGGCCCGCTCATCGGAGGCGGCCAGGCCGATACCCCAGATCGCGTCAAGCGGGCTGGCCTCGACGAGGATGTCGGACCCGGTACTCAGGAGGTACCCGCGAAGGTCGTCGTGCTGGCCGAACTTGGCCGTGTTGCCGGCGACGACGACGTCGTGGCGGTGCCGCTCCCAACGGGCATCGTCATATCCCCGAACACGACGGCCGAGCGCCTTCGCGCGCCCCGGGTCCGGCGCGGCCAGGATCTCCTCCGCCGTCTCGTCGTCCCCGAACAGCCTGGCCTTGCGTTCCATCATGAAATGCTCGGCGCTGGCGTACCGGCGGCCCTCCACGGTGAACTCGACCGCCCACCACTGGCTCAGACAACCCGGCCCGACCCCACCGCCCGCCGGGCGCCGATGCCCCCAGAAGTACCGGAACGCCAGTGGCACACCAGCCTCCTCGGCCGCCACCAGTTCGGCCACCGACCGAGGAGGATTTCTCGGCTCGGCTGCGGACGGAACCCCCGACATCGACATGGCGCTACTCCCCCATTCCAACCAACCGAGCGGAAAACCTACCGGGATGGGCCGATCCGTCGGGTACGAGGGGCGCTCACGCCTACCAACGGTGCAACGGCGGCAGCTCCCGGAACGACATCAAGTCCCGGAACGTACGAGTTCCGGCGTGGACAGTTCAGACCGCCAGCAGGCCCGAGAAGGCGGACAGTGCCTCCGCATGGTCGGTGAGAAGAGCTGTCACGGTCCGCTCACCCTGCGCCGGTGTATGAGCGCTGCCACACAGCTCGGTCAGCTCTTCGACGAGCCAGCCGAGCTCCTCCTGCCTGGCCTGGGACAACACCTGGGAGAAATCGGAAAAAACCAGGATGACGGCGTCAGCCGGCACCTGGAAGTCGTACAGGCTGTCGTGCAGGGCATCCCAGTTTCCGCCGAAGTAGGCGGGGAACTGGAGGACGGCGGCGAGTTCATCGAAGAGACCAGCCGAGGTACGGCAGCGGGAACCGCGCACGTGCAGCGTCCGCACACGCGGCGGGGCTGCGGCGAGATCCAGTTTGTGGTAAAGCTCGGCAACCAGCCGGCCAGCGGCTGCCAGCCCATCGACTGGTACCGCATAAACACCACCAAACACGCCGCCTGCGATCACTTCTATGGGGTTCTGTGTCAACGGAACCTCTTCCAGCTCTGGTAGTGGTCGTCGGTGCGGTAGTGCGATCCATCGTCCCCGACGACGAATCTTCGGTCGTTACGCTGCACACCGTCGTATGGGTCGCGGTCGTACTCGGTGTACGCGATGGGTGTACCGTCCTCGGTCGTCTCGGGAAGCCGCGGCTCGGACCTGTTCTTGTACTCGGTACCACCGGAGTACTCACCGGGCTGCAGGCCGGAGTACGGCTTTCTGGGAACCGCCTCCCGCCTGACACCCGCCACGTCGCCGGCCGGGCCGGTGACGTCAGGTACCCCACCCCAGGGGATGTCCCCACCGTCGCCCTCGGTGTCCGTGGTGGTGGGCGCGTCATGGCTGTCCTGGTCGGCGGCTCCCGGGGTGCGGTCGAGAGCATCAGCCATGTCCTGAGTGGTGGAAGGCTCGGCCGGTGCCTCGGAAGTGTCGGTCTGCCGGCCGAGGTCGTCGGTCACTTCAGGACGGATCTCCTGATCACCCGTGCTCTGAGCGGTGGGAGTGTCTCCGTCCGCCGGACCGTCGGTCATCCGACCGTCGGGGCTTTCAGACAACCCACGCGCCTCGCCGGCGTTTCCCTCCGCCGACGATTCAGAGTCACTCATCACAGCAGCACCGTCGGGCTGACCGTCGCCGAAATCGCCAGTGCGTGTTTCGGCGGGTCGTTCGGGCAGTGCCCTCTCCTGCGCTGAAACGTCGCTCGCATCACCGTCGGATGTCGACTCGTCCCCGACCCCGCCGTCACCGACGGGATCATCTTCGCCTGTGGGAGTCTCCGTGCCCACCGGGTCATCCGCTCCCGGGTCGTCCGGGCTGTCGAGGAATGCGCGTGCGTCGCCGGCGATCGATTCGGCCAACGCCTCGGAGTCGCTCATGGCGGCTGAGTCGTCGGCAGCGTTGTCGAGGGTCTCGCCGGTGCGCGTTTCGGTGGGTCCGTCGGTCGGCTCGGCGGGTCCCTCGGTCGGGGTTGCCTCAGGTACCGGGGCGTCGTCGAAAACACTCTCGGGCGTCGCCGCGTCCTCGATCTCGCCGGTGCCGGTGCCGGTGGAGGTGACGGTGGCGGTGTCAGCGGAGATCGGACCGTCCGCTCCCGGGCCGTCCGGGTCGTCCGGGTCGTCGAGGAATCCGCGCGCGTCGCCGGCGATCGACTCGGCCAACGCCTCCGAGTCGCTCATCACGACAGAGCTGTCGGCCTCACCATCGACGGATTCGTCGTACTCGCCGTCCTGCGATGTGTCGGTGGCGTCCGTCTCGCCGCCGTGCGCCCCGGTGGGCGGTCCTTCGGCGAGGTGCTGCGTCTCCGTCCGCTGCGGCGTCTCGGTGGGCTGTGGTGTCTCAGTGAGCTGCGATGCCTCGGTGGGCTGTGCGTCGATGAATGCTTCGGTGGTGCCCGCATCGGTCCGAACTGCCGGGGACTCGGTGTCCTCCGGAGGAACGTTCAGGTCGCGGGAATCCCCGGCGAGCAGGTCGGCAAGCGCCTGCGAATCGCTCTCCTCCGGCCCGACGGAATCCTCGTCGGTGCCGAAATCGCCCTCCGGACCAGCCCACCCTTCCTCGACGAGGCCCGCCGAGTCACTGAGGCCCGCCAGGTCACCGACACCTTCGACAGTCATGTCTCCGCCTCCGCCTGCGGGCCCTTTCGCCCGCGGCCAGCCGGCGGTTTCTCGAAGAGCCGGACGATCGGGTCGAGCTTGCCGACGCAGGCGCGGGCGAAGGCCCGGCGCAGGTACAGCCTGCCGGTCGCGCCGGCCACCTCGACCTGCGCCGCCGTGAGCCCGCTCGCGTCGGGATCACCTACCGCCACCCGGTGGCTGCCGGTGGCATTCGCCGGATGCTCCCGGAAGACCCGCATCTGTTCGACGACGTCCGCGCCGTCGAGGATCAGCCCACGCCGAGCCCACCGCTCGGTGTGTGGATGCGGGCCCCCGGGGGATCCAGGCTCGGCCTGTGCGACAGCGGCGTCCAGATGGCCTCGGACGTCATGCCACCGGTAGACGCCGGCCTGGAAGCGGCGATGGTCCTCTGTGGGGGGTGGGCGCAGGCCCAGCCGGGCGGTGAGGTCGGCCAGGATGTGGTCGGCGAGGTCGGCGGGGTCGAGCCAGCGGCGCAGCAGCGGGCGGCGGGCGTCGACGGCCCGTTCGACCGCATGGGCCAACGCGCAGTCACGCTGGCGCGGCGGCAGCCGCAGCAGCCAGTCCGACAGCGCCGGGGCCGGGTCGACAGGATGCACCCCGGCGACGGTCGCGGCGACGACCGCCTCCACCCACAGGACGAGCAGCGGGGACGTCGAGTCGTGCCGGGCCTCGTTCATCGCGCGCAGTGTGCAGGGGGCCGTCCGGCAGTCCGGTGGGCACAGGTCGCTGCGCGCCGCCCGCAGCGGTGGCAGGTGGCTCGCCCGTTCGGTGGACTCCGACCGCTCCCCGTGGCCCATCCGCACCAGCAGCGGCCGGTCCATGCCGTCCAGGGCGACCGCCGCCTGGCCGGGCGGCAGCGCGACCACATGCTCGGACTGTTCCTCGCGCAGGTTCATGGTCGCCCCGACGCTGGCCCGGTCGTCGGCGGCGGGCAGCCGGTGCATCACCTTCAGCGCCGTGTTCTTCAGGACGTCCGGAATGATCTTCGAGGGGATCTGCTCGACGACCACGACGCCTTCGCCGTAGGCGCGGATCTCGGCGAGCAGGCCGGCGAACAGCTCGACCGCGTTGCCGGCCGGGCCGTCGGCGTCGCGGCGCAGCAGCCGGTGCGCCTCCTCGATCACCAGGACGTGCCGGAGCCGGTCGTCGCCCGGCGACGGCGGGTTCGTCCGCAGATACTCGACGATGCGGATCAGGACGACGCCCATGAGGAACGCCTTGTCCTGGTCGCTGGTGACGCGGTCCAGCTCCAGCACGACGTTGCCGCGCAGCAGCGCACCGACGTCCAGTGGATGCCCGCCTTCGAAGAAGCGGCCCGGCGTGCCCTCACGCAGCCCGCGCAGGCGCACGTCGACCAGGCCGCGGACGTTGTCGCGGACCTCCCGGCCGTAACCGATGTCGTCGACGACCCGCTGCGCGACGACACGCAGCTCACCGAGGGTCGGGTAGCGGGCACGGACGTCGCGGGGCACCTCGTCGACGAACAGCTTCGGGCGCCGCCCGGGGCGCGGCTCGCCGGTGACCATGTCCCAGCCGGTGTTCGCGTAGACCTCGGCGAGGGCGATCGAAAGGATCTGCGGCACCGGGTTGTCGGCGTTGAACGCGGCCAGGAACAGCTCGCGGACCAGGTCGGCGTGGCTCTGCAGCGGGTAGCCGGGCTCGGGTTCGAGCGGGTTCAGGCAGCCCGGCGGATCGTCCGGCACCCCGGGGCGCAGGACGGTCACCGTGTCGTCGGCGCGGATCCGGCCGGCCATCCGCGCGTACTCGGCCTTCGCCGGCTCGATGACCAGCCACGGCACCCGGTCACCGGGCCGCTCGGGAGCGGACAGCTCGGTCAGCAGCGTGCGGGCGGTCTGGGACTTGCCCGAGCCCGTCGCGCCGCAGAGGAAGGCATGCCGGTTCAGCGTCGGGCGGGTCACGACGAACGTTCCGGCGTCGGCGTAGGCCGGGTCGAGGACCGTGCCGATCGGGAAGCCGTCGTCGTCGGTGCGGTCGCGGGTGACGTCGAACCGGTGCGGCGTGAGCAGGCGGACGCCCGGGAGCTCGCGGGCCGGCGGGCGGGCGAGTGCGGCGAGCAGCTCGCTGGAGGCGGCGAACGGTGCGGTGGGGACGAAGATGTCCGCGAGGTCGAACGGGTCCGGCGGCCCGGGCTGCCAGCCGCCCTGTGCGGCGTACGGCGGTCTGTCATGCCCCGGTGGCTCGGCAGCGGCCTCGGCCAGGCTGCCGGGACGGCCCGAGGGGACCAGGGTGTACGGCAGGCCACCGAGCTCCGCGGCACCGCACAACAGTGACGCGGCGGCCCCCGCACCAGCGGCCGTGTCGGACCCGACCAGCACCCGGACGTCCCACATCCCCGCGCCGCCGTAGCGGGCGAGCTCGCGGTAGCGGGCCTCGGCGCGTTCCAGCTCCGCCCACCGGGACCCCTGCGCCGCCTCGCGCAGCATGGGAATGCCGATCTCAAGCCGGTCCTTGTCCGCCTGGACGAGGTCGGCGGGCCGTGGCTGCGCGAGCACCATCCAGGCGAACGGGTGCGCGAGATGTGCGGCATGTTCGTCGAACGAGCCGCGGCGATGCTGCCAGACCTCCTCGTCGGACAGTGACCAGAGGGCGTCGGGTGCGCCCAGGCAGGGCAGCCACACCGGGAACTCGGCGAGCAGCCGGTCGACCTCGCCGCCGGTGGCCTCGACGCCGCTCGCGCCCGGCGGGAAGAGCAGCCCGCGGGTGCCGTCCACCCGGGCCGGGCCGGGTGCCGCTCCCGGCAGGAACGGCCGGCCTCCCAGCAGAAAGACGAACCGTTCCTGACCAGACCTGGCGGCCTGCGCCGTCCGCACCGTCGGTTCCGCCGGCTTCGTCGGCTTCTCCGGCAGGCGTAACCACGCGGCGAAGAACAGCGGACTGCGCGCCCCCGGCACACCGGCACCGAACTCATCGGAACCGGCGAACTCGTCCAGGCCGGCGGGGTCATCAGGGCCGTCGATGACGTCGACGACGTCGGCCCCGGACGTGGTCAGGCTCTGGAATGTGGCGTGCATGGAGGTAACCGCGGCGAAAAGCTGCGCGGGGGCCGGATCGCGAACCTGCGGATCCTCAGGCGGCCGAGGTGCGGAGACCAGGCGGTAGGCCCGGACGCCACCGAGAACACCTCCGGCGCTGGGCCGGCCCCCCGCCCGGCCCGGAATCAGCCGGCCGGACACGCCAGGCCACCGCCCCTGCAGTGGCGTGACCTGCGTACCTGTCTGACGACCATGATGCCCCCGCAATCCTGGCCTTCGCGCCCGAAGCGCCACCGTGGCGCCTCATCTGCAGCCCGACCTGCATCCTCACTGTGGACTCTGGCAAGCACGGGAGACAACGGCCGATGCATCCAGATTGTTCCACAGAGTGATCCCGGGAAATCGGGCTGGACCTGGTCACAGGCTGCCAGGCTGCGGCACCATGTCTCCCGCCGCCGCCGCGACGGTTGTCGCCGAGCAAGAAGAGAGGATTCTGGCTGCTACAGCAACCGAAATCCTCCCTTCTTGCGGATTGCCAAGCGACTCCGTGCCGCAATTGTCCGCATTAGCCTGCTACATGATCCAGAACAATCCAGATCCTCGGCTCTCTGGACGGACTCGGCCCCGGGAGGCGAGTGATCGCCATAGGCGCTGAGGCGGCGTACTAGATGTACATGCCACCGTTGACGCCGATGATCTGGCCGGTGATGTAGGCAGCGTCGTCGGAGACGAGGAACGAGACGGCGCCGGCGATGTCGGCGGGCGTGCCGGCCCGGCCGAGCGGGACCATGTTGCTGACCGCCGCGAGGAACTGTTCCGCACCGCCGGCCTGACCCGCCTCGCGGTGCGACATCGGGGTATCGACAAGCGTCGGCGGAATCGTGTTGACGGTGATGCGGTGCTCGGCGAGCTCCCGGGCCAACGCCTTGGTGAGGCCGATGACCCCACCCTTGCTCGAGACGTAGTGGGCCATCGCCGGCGCGCCCGACTGCGCGCTCGAGGACGAGATCGTGACGACCCGGCCGTACTTCGCCTCGATCATGTCCGTCACCGCGGCCTGGATCGTGTGGAAGACGCCGGTGAGGTTCACCGCGATCATCCTGTCCCAGGTCTGCTGGTCGAGCTGCACGAACGGGACCATGTTCGAGATGCCGGCGTTCGCGACGACGATGTGGATCGGCCCGAACGTCTCCCGCACCGTCGCGTAGGCGGCCTCGATCGAGGCACGGTCGGAGACGTCGACGGTAAGCGGGAGGGCGGTGCCACCGGCCGCGGTGAGCTCGGCGGCGAGCTTCTCGACCTTGTCCCCCTGCCAGTCGAGCATCGCGACCTGGTGACCGTCCGCCACCAGCCGGGTGGCGATCCCAGAGCCGATGCCCTCGGCGGCGCCTGTGACGACTGCGACCCGAGCCATGCGTTTCTCCCTACTGGACACCGAGTTTTGACGCGTGTAAAAGTACGTCCATGAGCGGGGCGGGGCAAGAGATCCGGGCGCGGGGCTCCCGCGCGCACGAGACACGTGACCGGATTGTCGATGCCACGATCCAGCTCCTGGCCCGAGAGGGGTATGGCAGCATCACGACACGGCGCATCGGAGAGGTCGCCGGCGTGAAGTACCAGCTCGTCCACTACTACTTCGCATCGATGGAGGATCTCTTCATCGATGCGTTCCGGCGCGGGGCCGAGGAAAACCTCGCGCGCCTGGCCGAAATCACTGACGGCGAGGCATCACTACGCAGGTTCTGGAAGGTCAACTCCGACGCCGGTGCCAGTAGAGTCATGGTGGAGTTCGTCGCTCTGGCCCAGCGTCACCCCGCACTGCGACTCGAGATCGCGACCTACGCGCGACGTTTCCGCGCAGCCCAGCTCGAGTTCGCACGCGCCGCCCTCGCCCGCGAGTCGCTCGCTGCCGACCACATACCGCCGGTGGTCATCCTCCTGCTCACCACCGGCCTGGCGCAGCTCGAGGCGCACGACCGTCTGATCGGTCTGACCGACGGGCACGACGAGACCCGTACCTGGATCGAGAACTGGCTCGCCGCCAACACCACCCCGGTAAAGGAATGAGACGACGCATGACCGCCACCGACCTCTACTGGGACCCGTTCCGCCACGACATCTGGGTGGACCCGTACCCCGTCTACAAGCGCCTGCGTAACGAGGCCCCGGTCTACTACAACGAGGAGCACGACTTCTACGCCTTCGCGCGTTGGGACGACGTCGACCGCGGCCTGCCTGACGTCGAGCATTTCAGCAACGCCCGCGGCAACATCTACGAGTTCATCAAGTCCGGTATCGAGATGCCCCCGGGCAGTGTGATCTTCGAGGACCCGCCGAGCCACGGCATCCACCGCCGTCTGGTCTCACGCCTGTTCTCGCCGGGCGCCGTCAAGGCCCTGGAACCGAAGATCCGTGAATATGTCGCAGGCCGGCTCGACCCGGTGCAGGGCGGCGACGGCTTCGATGTCATCGACATTCTCTCGGACAAGGTGCCGATGCGCGTCATCGGCATGCTCGTCGGGATTCCCGAGGAGATGCAGCAGTCGGTCCGTGACCAGACCGTCGCCCACCTCAAGACCGAGGAGGGCGGCAAGCTGGACGCGGAGGCGTCGCAGATCTCCACCGACATCTTCGAGAGCTACCTCGACTGGCGCATCGCCAACCCCTCCGACGACATCATGACCAAACTCCTCAACGTGGAGTTCGAGGACCACGACGGCACCACCCGAAAGCTCACCCGCGACGAGATCCTGGTCTACTGCGCCGTCATCGCCGGTGCGGGGAACGAGACCACCGGCCAGCTCATGGGATGGATCGGCAAGATCTTCGGCGAGGAGAGGAACCACGCCCAGTACCAGGAGGTAGTCGCCGACCCGTCACTGGCAGGCCAGGCAGTGGAGGAGATCCTCCGCCTGGAGCCGGTCGGCCAGGCCGTGGGCCGCTACGTGACGAAGGACGTCGAGTTCCACGGCCAGACTATCCCCGAGGGCAGCACGGCGCTGTTCATCGTCGGATCCGCCGGACGGGACGAGACCAAGTTCGCCAACGCCGACGACCTCGACATCCACCGGGACATCACGCAGCAGCGCAGCTTCGGCTACGGCCTGCACTACTGCCTCGGCGCGAACCTCGCCCGCATGGAGGGACGCATCGTTCTCGAGGAGCTGGTGAAGCGTTTCCCGAAGGGGTGGGACGTCGACTGGGACGGCGCCAGGCTCGCGAGCACCTCGACGGTGCGCGGCTGGGAGAAGCTTCCGATCGTCCTGCGGAAGTAGCGGCTGCGCACCGGGCTCAGCACCCGGCTCAGCACCCGGCTCGGTGCTCAAGCCACTCGCGGTAGGTGGTCTTCGCGAGGATCGCACCCTCCCTGGCGATGAGGGCGTCCCCCGGCACCGCGGAGAACAGGCCCGCGCGGTCATCGGTGATGACCGCGCGGTGGTCGCCGTGCGCCGCCAGGGTGATCCGGCCGAGCTCATCGAGCGCGAAGACCTCGGGGCCGGCGATGTCGCGAGTGCCCCGCAACGGAGCGCCGACACAGACGTCGGCCACCGCATCGGCGACGTCCGCCGCGGCGATGGGCTGGACGGGTGTTGCCGGCAGCCGCACGACGCTCTCGTCCGCGGTCCAGGACAGCACCGTGTCGACGAACTCGAAGAACTGCGTGGCGCGGACGATGGAGTACGGGACAGGCCCCGCCTTGAGGATGTCCTCCTGCAGCACCTTCGCGCGGTAGTGGGCCACCTCCGGCACCTGGTCGACTCCCACGATCGACAGGATGGCCGCGTGGCCGACGCCGCCCGCCTCGGCGGCCGTCAGCATGGTGTCCATCGTCCGCCGGAAGAACGCGGGCGAGGCATCGTCGAACGTCGGCGAGTTGGTCAGGTTCACCGCGACGTCGGCGCCTTCCAAGGCCTCGGGCAGGCCCTGCCCGGTAGTCAGATCCACGCCGGTGGAGCGCGAGAGCGACCTGGCCTCGTGCCCGCCCGCCGCCAGGATCCGGACCACCTGGGAACCGATGAGCCCGGTGCCGCCGAAGACAGCGATCTTCATCTCCCGTGCCTCCCTGGTCGAGGGACGACGTTCGGCCGCCACGCGGGCGGCGCCCGTCACGGCAGGACTACCCGTCTGCGGCGACCGACAGACCGCGGACCGCGGACCACTCATCACTGACCGGCGACCGGCGACCGGCGACCGGCGACCGGCGACCGGCGACCGGCGGAGTCTGACGCGGGCGCGCGCGCGGACCGCCGACCAAGTACAGCTTTTCCACCAACTAAGTTGACAAACAGCTGACTTAAATGCTTCAGTGAGCAGGTCACGGCGCCAGCCCGGCCCCCTCGGGGCCGCCACTCCCCCTCCCCTTCTCCCTTCTCCGTCGCGCAGGGCGCCGCGCGCGGCCATCCACGTTCACGAGGAGTCCCGTGTTCCCGCCTGCCCTCCGGGCTGGCCGAGGCCGGCCACGCCGCACTGCGGTTCTGACAGTGATGTCCACCTTTTTCGCCGTCCTCGCGCTGGCCGCCTGCGGCTCGGACGCCGACTCAGCCGGCTCGGCGGACGCACCGACGACGGCCGTGACCAGCTACCCGACCACGATCCCGGCCAACACCACGCTGCGCGTCGGCGACCAGAACCAGCTCAAGGCCACCCTCGACCTGGCCGGCCAGAGCACCGGCACGCCGTACAAGGTCGACTGGTCGACGTTCGCCTCCGGACCGCTGCTGCTGGAGGCGTTCCGGGCGAGCGCGGTGGACATCGGCGTCGTCGCCGACACGCCGCCGGTGATCGCCGCGGCCTCCGGGCAGGACCTCGCGGTGATCGCCGCCTGGAACAACCCGCCCGGGCAGCTGGCCCTCACCACCAAGCCCGGCAGCCCCATCCGCTCGGTCGCGGACCTGAAGGGCAAGAAGGTCGCGATCACGACCGGGACAATCCTGCAGGCCTACCTGTTGCGGTCGCTGGACTCCGTGGGCCTGGAGCAGAAGGACGTCAGCATCGTCAATCTGGCGATCACCGACATCTCGGCCGCGCTGGCCCGCGGCGACGCCGACGCAGGTGTGACGGTCGAGCCGCTCTCCACGGCCTACCTGCAGGCCAACCCGACCGCGCACAAGATCGACGGCGCCGATGCCTCGCCGATGGTGCAGTACCTGATCACCACCCGCAGGGTGCTGTCCGACCCGGCGAAGCAGGCCGCGCTCGGTGATTTCATCCAGCGCTGGATGAAGGCCGTCGACTGGCGTGACAGCCACACCGAGGAATACATCGACAAGTACTACGTGGAGCAGCTGAAGGTGCCGGTCAGCACTGCGAAGGTGCTGGTGGGAACGGGCGTCCCCTCCACCTTCGTCCCGATCGACGCGACCAGCATCAGCGGCGCGCAGAAGCTCGCCGACCTCTTCTACAGCAGCGGCGTCCTGCCCAAGAAGGTCGACATCTCGAAGGTTTTCGACGCCCGTTACAACTCGGCGGTCAAGGAGGCCCAGAAGTGACCATCACCAGCGAAACCGCGAACGTGGACGAATCCCGGTCGGAGGTCGGCCTGGACATCCGCCCGATGTCCGGCTACATCGGCGCCGAGATCTTCGGAATCGACCTGACCGGGCCGATCGAGCCCCAGGTCGTCGCCGAGGTCCGGGCCGCCCTGCTGAAGTGGAAGGTGGTGTTCTTCCGCGACCAGCACATCACCCCCGCCCAGCAGATCGCCTTCGGCCGGCTCTTCGGCCAGGTCACCCCGGGGCACCCGACCCTGCCGACGCTCGAAGGCCACCCGGAGGTCTTCCCGCTGGACTCCCGGGCCTACGCGGACGTCTCGTCCGAATACCAGGTCCGCAGCCTTTGGCACACCGACGTGACGTTCGTGCACAACCCGCCGATGGGCTCCATCCTGCGCGGCGTGGTCATCCCGCCCTACGGTGGCGACACACAGTGGACGAACCTGGCCGTCGCCTACGAGACGCTGTCGAAGCCGATCCGGGACCTCATCGACGGTCTGCACGCGGTGCACGTCAACCAGATCATTCTGGAGCGTGGTGACGGCAGCAAACTGCAGAAAATGTTCACCAGGACGTCCTACGAGACGGTGCACCCGGTGGTGCGCGTTCATCCGGAGACCGGCGAGCGGGTCCTTTTCGTCAGCCCGAACTTCACCCAGCGGATCGTCGAGCTTTCCAACACCGAAAGCCAGCAGGTCCTCGACCTGCTGTTCAGCCACCTGGCGACACCGGCGTTCACCGTCCGGTTCCGGTGGCAGCCCGACAGCATCGCCTTCTGGGACAACCGTGCCACCGCCCACCTGGTTCCGACCGACTACGGCCACCTCGGCTTCGACCGGGTGATGCACCGGATCACGATCGCCGGCGACGTCCCGGTCGGTGTGGACGGCAGCCGGTCCGAGTCGCGTGAAGGCGAGTCCTTCGCGTGAGCACCTCGCTCGTCCTCGGTGGCCGCGGCGGCAACGCCGAGGCCGGGAGCGGGACCGGGGCCGCCGGGACAGGGACCGGCCGGGCCACGGCCGGCGGAGACACGGCCGGCGGAGCCGGTGACGCTGTGGCGACGTCCGGGGTGGTCGTCGCCGCTCCGGCTCCCGGTGCGGCGGGGCCGGGCCGTGTCGCGCTCGCGCTCGCCGACCCGGACCGCGCCCGCCGCAGGCCGGTACCGAAATGGCTGCGCCGGATGCTCGGGCCGGTGCTCCTGGTCGTCTTCTGGCAGATCGGCTCGTCGACCGGGCTGATCCAGGCTGACATCCTCGCCGGGCCGTGGACCGTGCTGCACACCGGCTACGACCTGGCGGCGGACGGCACCCTGGGCGAGAACCTGGTGATCTCCCTGCGCCGGGTCGCGCTCGGGCTCGCGCTCGGGGTGGGTGTCGCCGTGGTGCTCGCCCTGGTGTCCGGGCTGTTCCAGCTCGGCGAGGACCTGGTGGACGCACCCGTGCAGATCCTGCGGGCGGTTCCCATCCTCGGCCTGGTGCCGCTGGCGATCGTCTGGTTCGGCATCGGCGAGCAGGTGAAGGTGTTCCTGGTCGCGCTCGGCACCGCGTTCCCGGTGTACATCAACACCTTCGCGGCGATCCGCGGCGTGGACAGCCGGTTCGTGGAGCTGGCCCGCACCGTCCGGCTCGGCCGCCTGGGACTGATCCGCCGGGTGGTGCTGCCCGGCGCGCTGCCCGGGTTCCTCGTCGGCCTGCGGTTCGCGTTCACGATCTCCTGGCTGATCCTCGTGGTGAGCGAGCAGATCAACGCCTCCAGCGGGATCGGCTACCTCATGGACCAGGCGCGCACGTTCGGCCAGACCGACGTCATCGTCGTCGGTCTCGCGGTCTACGGCGTCCTCGGTCTGCTCTCCGACGCCCTTGTCCGGCTACTCGAACGCCGCGCGCTGGCCTGGCGCCGCGGCCTGGAGGCGACTTGACGTCCTCCTCCGTGTGAACACGGAGGATTTCGCTACACGAAAGTTGCTTCGCGTAGTCGAGGTTCACGGTTCACCAGCACCGGCAACCCAATGCCTCCCCGCGCAGTCACCGCGCGCCCCGCGGCGATGTTCGCTGTAACACTCACGCCCACGTCGGCGCGTGTACTCGCAGTCAATACACCGGAACCACGCTTGGCTCTCGCGCAGCTCCGAAGCCACACCCTACCGAAGGGATGCCTGCATGCCTGCCAGGAAAACTGTGCCTCCCCGTGTCCTAAGTGTTTCCCCACCGGGCACGCTCTCCGCAAAGGCGATCCGGGCGGATCGGCTTTCCCTCCCCCACTCCGCGGGAGACCTGCTTCCTCCCCGGCCTGAAAGCCAGGGCATCTCCCAGGGGTTTCGATGACCACTGCGGTCGCCACCAGCACCGGCACAGCTGCCGTCACGCCCAGGAGCAACGGTCCGTCCGGTCCGGCGGTCTGGGTTCGCGGGGTGCGTCGCGAGTTCGCCGGCAGGCAGGTGCTGGCCGGCGTCGATCTGGACATCGCGGCGGGTGAGTTCGTCGCGCTGCTCGGCCGGTCCGGCTCGGGCAAGAGCACCCTGCTGCGCATCCTCGCCGGTCTCGACACGGACGCCACCGGGAAGGCGATCGTCCCCGAGCGGGGCGCCGTCGTCTTCCAGGACCCGCGGCTGCTGCCGTGGGCTCGGGTGCTGGACAACGTGGTCCTGGGCCTGCGGGCCCGTGACGCACGTGCCCAGGCCACCGCGGCACTGGCCGAGGTCGGCCTCGCCGGCAAGGAGCGGGCCTGGCCGGCGACGCTGTCCGGCGGCGAGGCCCAGCGGGCGGCGCTGGCCCGGGCCCTGGTCCGCTCCCCCGGCCTGCTGCTGCTCGACGAGCCGTTCGGCGCGCTCGACGCGCTCACCCGCATCCGGATGCACAGCCTGTTGCGCGACCTGTGCCGGCGCCACCGGCCGGCAGTGCTGCTGGTGACGCACGACGTCGACGAGGCGATCCTGCTCGCCGACCGGGTCGCCGTCCTCACCGACGGTCGGCTGTCGCTGGACGAGCCGGTCCGGCTCGGGGACGTGCGCACCCGCGCCAACCCCGAGTTCGCCGCCCTGCGGGCCCGCCTGCTGGCCGAGCTCGGTGTGGCCGACGACGAGGCCGAGCAGGTCGACACCGAGCAGCAGGACGGCTCTGGGCGGGGCGACATCGAGCGGGTCGAAGGCCGGTAGCCGTGCCGCCGACATCGCCGTCGGCTCCGCCCCCGGCCACGCCGGCAGGGCCGACGGCGCTCCCCTCGTCGCCGACCGCGGTGGAGGTCGACCCACGGACGGTCACCGCTGCGCCGCGGGCCCAGGACGCGCGGCTGAGGCTCCTGCTCGCGGCGGAGCGGCTCTACGCCGAGCAGGGGCTGGAAGCGGTTTCGCTGCGGCACATCTGCCGGGCCGCCGGCAACGGCAACAACAACGCCGTGCAGTACCACTTCGGCGGTGAGCGGGGCCTGCTCGCCGCGATCGTCGCCCACCGGGTCCCGCCGCTCGACCGGCGCCGAGCGGAACTGCTGGCCACGGCCCGATCCCGCGGCGAGGACCAGACCGTGCGGGGGCTGTTCGACGTCCTGATGCGCCCGCTCGCGGAGGAGGCACGCCGGCCGGACAGCCGGTACGTGGGCTTCCTCAGCCGGTTCAGCGCCCATCCACCGCAGCTGCACCCGTGGTGGGCCGGCGGACGGCCGGCGGGAGCGGTCGGGCACAAGGTGTCCCTGGCGATTCTGGAGCTGCTGTCGAGGGTTCCCGAATCGCTGCGGCCACTGCGGCTGTCGCACCTCGTCCGCCTGTGCCTGACCGCCCTGGCCGAGTACGGCCAGTTCCCCGCGCAGAACTCCGGACTCGCCGAGGACCCGAAAGGCCCGGGGAATCCATACCCGGGCGCCGGCGTCAACGTCTCCTACGAGATCTACGTCGCCGATCTGTTCGATCTGGCGGCCGCGGCGCTCACCGCACCCGCATCCACCATCTCCACCTCCTCCACCACCACCCGGAGCGCATCCGGCCACGCCTGACGTCTCCGGCTCCGGCTCCGGCTCCGGCTCCGGCTCCGGCTCCGGCTCCGGCTCCGGCTCCGGCTCCGGCTCCGGCCGGATCATCGACTGGCGAGTCCGAGGAGCGAAGGATTTTGGTCGTCCCAACAGCCAAAATCCTTCCTTCTTGCGGATTGCCGGGTGACCCTGCACCCCTTTTGTCCTTCTTAATGTGTATTTTTGATGCTGGACGACGGTGCGGGATTCCCGGCGGGTGGGCGGGCACGGACCGCCAGGCCAGTTTCAGGGGCTCCGAATCCACCGCTTCTCGGGATTTTGCCACACGCTCCAGCACGACCATAATCCTCAGATCTTCCGAGTTGACCGAACAACCCGCGTTCACCCGTCAGCGGCGATCTCAACCGCGCTCTCCCGATTACCGATCCCGGTCGGCGCGATTTCGCACCGGATCCCCTAGTCGAGGAACTGCCAGAAGGGATCATGCCCGGTGAACCGGTGCAGCAGGGGGAACGACTGATCCGAGATCGACAGGCCTGTTCTGCCGAGCGGGAACCCCCAGAACGATGGGCCGTCGAATCCCTTCAGGGTGAACCGGTCCAGATCCCAGTTGTCGGTGGTCTCGAACACGCCGTTGTGGGAGATCATGCGCACAGTGACGCCGGCGACGTCGCAGGAGTCGACGGGGATCGTCGGGCTGCCGTAGTCGAGTGTGATCAGGCGGTGCTCGTAACTGGGGACACCACCGGTGATGTGCGCGAGGTCGACACCGCCGCGGGACCTCGTGACCAGCGAGATGATCACCTCCGAGTTGCCCCGGAGGTCGTCCTCGCCCGAGCCGAGGTCGGCCTGGAACGAGCGCAACGGTGCGCACTCGCCGATCGGCCTTGCGAGCGCGGGTGACGAGCCCGCGAGCGCGAGAGCCGCCGCGAGCAGCGGCACACCGGTGGCGGCCCGCACGCACCGACGGAACCGGGAAGCCCTGATCAAGATCATGGGATGTCCTCTCCTTGACTGCGATCAACCAACGACAACAAGTCTCTGATCGATCACACTGGGCAACATCCGGGATCTCCGGACCCTCTCGGGAGGGGAACCTTCTAGGCGGTCGTAGGGGTAGCAGGATGACGGCGTGCTCCGGGATCGGCGCAGTTCTGGGCGCGGAGCCGCCGATGAGCGAGCTGATGCCACGGCCACGGCCGTGTCCCGTCCGGGCACGGTGGCGCCGGGCTGTCGCCCCGCTCGGCGCCGCGCTGCTGCTCGCGACCATGCTCGGGTTGTCCGGCTCCCCCGGGGTGACCAGCCTGCCGCTGCGCGCCGGCGGCCTCTCACTGCTGTTGGCCGGCCTGCTCGCCCGCAGGCCCACCGTCACGCCCGCGGTCGCCCGGCTCCTGGTCGCCAGCGGCCTCAGCATGTTCCTCGGGGACCTGACCTACAGCGAGAACCCGGCCGTGTTCGCGGTGGGTGCCTGTCTCGCCTACCTCTACGCGGGGCTGATCGCCCATCTGGCGCTCGCCCTGCCGACCGGCCAGCTCCACGGCCGCCTCGACCGGATCCTCGTCGGCCTCTCCTACGCCGCCTGCGTGGGCACCCAGATCGCGTGCTACCTGGTCGACCACGCCGGCAGGCCCTGGCTGGAAGACGGACCGCGCAACTCACCGCTCGCACGGGCGTCAAGCCTGACCTACTGCGTACTCGCGTCGACGGTCGCGGCGCGGCTCGCCGTGCGGTGGGCCCGCGCCAGCAGGCCGCTGCGCCGGATGACCGCCGCGCTGTGGATCGTGCTGCTGCTGGGCACGGCCTTCGCTGTCGGCAGCGGCATCACCAGCCTGGTCGACGGCTCACCCGAACTGCGGCTCGGTCTTGTCGGCGTGGCCGCCCTCGCCGCTGCCACGTTGCCGGCGGCGGCACTGGTCGGCCTCGGGCGAGTGCTGGTGGCACGTGGCCGCGTCGCCCGCCTCATCGTCGAGCTGGAGCGAGATCCGGACCCGCACCGGCTGCGGGACGCCATGGCCGAGGTTCTCGGCGACCCCACACTCGAGGTCGCCTACCGGCTCCCGGACGCACCCGGCTGGGTGGACATCACCGGCCGGCCGCTCCCGTCTCCCACCTGCGTCGCCACCGACGGGCACCGGCACCGCACCGTCGTGCACCGGCGAGGCCAGGACCTGGCCATCCTCACGCACGACCCCGCGCTCTCCCGGCAACGGCCGCTGCTCGACGCCGTCCTGGCCGCCGCCGGCCTGGCGCTGGACAACGCCCGCCTGCATGCCAGTGTGCAGGCGCAGATCACACATATCCGTGCTTCTCGCCGACGGCTCTCGCAGGCGGCGTTCGACGAACGCCGCCGAATACAACGTGATCTCCACGACGGTGCGCAACAGCAGCTGCTCGCCGGGCTGGTCCTGCTCGACAGCGCCCACCACGCGCTGTCCAGGGCGGACGCCCGCTGCCCGGCGACGAGCCTGGCCACGGAACTGGTGACCAGGGCACACCGGCAGACCTCGACGGCGGTCACACAGCTCCGTGACCTCGCGCGGGGCATCTACCCGAGCATCCTCGTCGAGCACGGGCTCGCCGCTGCCGTGGAGGCGCTGGTCGACCACGCACCGCTGCCCGTCACCGCGCGGATCCCGCCCGACCGGTGGAACCGCGACGTCGAGGTCAACGCGTACTTCGTCATTGCCGAGGCGCTGACGAACGTCGGGAAACACGCGCAGGCCACGCACGCGGAGGTCCAGGTCACTGTGGACGGCCTGGACGGATCCCTGTGCCTGCTCATCGCGGACGACGGCCGCGGCGGCGCCCGTCCCGGGGGCGGCTCGGGCCTGCGCAATCTGCAGGACCGGGTGGCGACCGTCGACGGGGACGTCCAGATGGACAGCCCGGCCGGAGCAGGCACCCGGGTACGCGTTCGACTCCCCCTGAAAAAGCCGTACCCCCCGGAGAAGCCGTACCCATTGGAGAAACCGTGCGCGTCGTGATCGCCGAGGACAACGGGCTGCTTCTCGACACCCTCAGCACGGCCCTGCGGCAACGCGGAGTCGACGTCGTCGGTCTCGCGGGCAGCCTGCCCGAGGTGCTCCAGGCCGTTGACCGGCGCCGGCCGGACGTGGTGGTGCTCGACATCCACCTGCCGCCGACGCTCACCGACGAGGGAATCCGTGCCGCGGAACAGATCCGCGCCGCGCATCCGGGCATCGGCCTTCTTGTCCTGTCCGAACACGCAGAGGCGGTCTACGCCGAACGCCTGCTGGGCCTGCAGGACGACACCCAGGCGATCGGCTATCTCCTGAAAGCCCGGGTCGCGACACTGTCCGGCCTGGTCGACGCCCTGGAGCAGGTACATCAGGGTGGCATCGTCATCGATCCCGCGGTGGTCCGCCGGCTGCTGGACCGCCGCCGCCGCGACAACCCTCTCGACCGGCTCACCCCCCACGAGCAGCGGGTCCTGTCCCTCGTCGCCGAAGGACGAGCGAACCGGGGCGTCGCCGCCGCCCTCGGATGCAGCGTCGCCACCGTGGAGAAGCATCTCTCGGCGATCACCGCGAAGCTGCAGCTGCGCGGCGCGGACGACCCGGGCCATCTCAACCTGCGTGTTCTCGCCGTGCTGACCTACCTGCGCAACACCACCACCGAGGCCCGCCCAGGCCAGGGTCAACGCGTCCCGCCGCCGACAACGGTCTGACCTTCCGGCCGGCCGGCGGGCGCCAACGCGCCTACCGCAAGGCTTCCAAGGACCGCAGCTGCGCGGTGGCGCCCGACTCCGCGGCATGTTCGAGCAGCTCGTCGAAGGTGGGAACCAGGACCTCCAGCAGGTTCGCCACGGCGGCGACCGAGTCGTCGAACTCCGTGCGGGTGATCCCGTACCGGCGGGAGATCGCCAGGGCGCGACGGCGTACCGCGTTCGCCCGAGTCTGCTCGTCGTCGCACCACAGCTGCAGGAAACGGGTGTCCTTCACCTGGAAGGAGCCGAGCCGGTGCAGAGGCTGCAGGGGCGGCTGGCCGAACATACGGGCCGGGAGCGTCGCCCGCCAGACGCCGTTGGGAAGCTCGGCCAGCATGCCCTGCCCCAGACCGTGGGCCCGTAGCCATTCCACCCAGGTCTGGCGTGCGTCGACGCCACGCTCGCCCAGGAGGGTGTGCACGACCTGGGGCGTCTGACCACACAGCTCCTCGACGAACCGGTCGCGCTCCTGGGCCGCCTGGGTGAAGGCCAGCACCGCGCCACCTTCCACGAGGACGAGGTGGGCCGGCAGCCAGGCCGCCGCGGCGCCGACCGGATGCAGGTTCCGCAACCTGCTCGGCACGTTGAACCGCTCCCGGTCCGGCCGTGACCCCAACGCCCACACCGCGTCGAACTCGAACGGGCGCACGGAGGTCAGCGGCCTGAACCAGGCACGCCGGTCTCCCGCATTCGGTTCCGCGTCGGCGACGACGCGCACCGCCGGGTCGTAGTGGACCCGGGGGAACGGGCGATGGGTGAAGGCGTCGAACATCAGCAGCTGACGGCTCTCCTTCAGGACGTAGCGCACCCCGTCCCGGACCGAAGCGCTGCCCAGCTCCGTGGGCCGCAGAACACCCGGCTCCGGGCCGTCCGCCACGAGATGGCCGATGTGAACGAGATGTTCGACCCCTCGGGTCACGAGCGACCGGGACAGCCCGAGGAAACGGGCAAGCTCGTCCGTCGTGCGTAGCAGGCCGTCGACGATGCCTCGCAGCAGAAAGTGGTCGACGACGTCGAAGGGCTGGCTGTCCTCGAAGGTCGCCTGTGCCTCGACCTGCCACAGCGGCCAGCGCACCGAGAAGACACGCAGCGGGCGGATCTCCGGCATCGCCATGACCAGCTCGAGGGCCCGGTAGTCGGGGAACACCAGCCACTCGCCGGCCCCGCCCAGGCCGGCCCCGCCCAGGCCGGCTCCGCCCAGGCCTGCTCCGCCCGCGCCGGGGGTGCGGGCGCCGGGTATGCGGGCCGACGCGCCGGTGGACGGGCGGCTCACTGCGTGCGCCCGGCGGTGTCATGCAGCCACGTCTCGATCTCCCGGGAACCACGCAGGTCACCCACCCTCGACAGGGTGACCCGCAGCTCGCCGATGAGGGCGCGGAAGCCCTCATCCTGAGATCTCCCGAGGGTTTCGAGATCGCCGACGAGTACGAGCTGCCTGCGAGTCCGCGTCATCGCGACGTTGAGGCGGCGTAGCTCGCTGAGGAATCCGACCGTGCCGTTGCGGTTGCTTCGCGTGAAGCCATAGATGATCAGGTCGCGTTCGTTGCCCTGGAAGGCGTCCACCGTGCCGATGTTGTCCTCGACACTCACGGGGCCACCCAGCCGCCGGACGAGCGTCTGCCGCAGGAGCTGGACCTGCTCCCGATAGGGGACGATCACCGCCCAGTCACGATGGTGGCCGCCGTAGCTGGCGAGCAGCGCCGCGATGAGATCCGCCTCCAGCCGGTTGCTGATTCCCCCGTTCGCGCCGGCACGGCTTTCGCCGCGCCGTGCCGGCGGCTGATCGGAGGTGTCGACGAACGCCAGCGGGCTGGTGAACAGCGGGTCGGGCCCGGAGCCGGGATGGATCGTGGCGAGCACCCCGCCGTAGAAGGCGTTCGAGATGAACGTTGCGACCGTTTCCGGCATTCGGCGCTGCGTCGTCAACGTCACCCCGTGTTCCGCCCCGATCCGCTCGAAGAGCCGCTCGAACTCGCTGCGCCCGACGATGTCCCGGGTCTCGGCCACGGCCGAGGCGGAGATCTCCGTTCCCGGGACGAGCTCCCGCGACCACTGGGCGACGTCGTTGTCCAGATAGGGCGGCAGCTGTTTGTGATCGCCGACGAGCACCGCGCGGCGTGCCCGGACGAGCGGCACCAGCAGGTCGGGCAGGGCGATCTGGCCCGCTTCGTCGACGATGGCGAGATCGAAGTCCAGCCCACCGACCAGCTTCTTCGTCGAGACCCCGATACAGGTCGCGGCGATGACATCGGCGTAGCTGACCAGTTCGTGTTTGAGCTCCTCGTCCGCGCTGGGGATCCGGCCACGCCAGTCGTCCAGCAGGGCCGCACGGGTGCGCGCGAGACCGACCGCGTCGAGCAGCTTCCGCTCCCGCTGCTCCCACCCCGCGACGTCGTCGGTCTCGCCGTCCGGACGGGTGAGGCCGCACCCGGCCAGCTCAAGCTCGGCGTACAGCGGCTCCGCGGTCCGCGCGGTGTGGGTGAGCGCCCGTTCACGGCGTCCCCACGCGTGCTCCCGTTCCGCCAGGAGCCGCCCGCCGACGCTGTCCTGGGTCACGAGCAGTGCGACCTGTTCCAGCAGGCCGCCATGCCACGCCCGAGCGGTGGCGAGTTCCTGCTCCGCGGCGTCGACCCGTTCGGCGGCAGCCCGTACCGCCCGGTCGCGCCGGTCGAGGCCGCGGCGGCGGATCCCTGCCCACCATCTGGGAACACGCCGAGCCGCTGCCTTCTCGTACCGGTCCCGGGCCCGGGCGTGACGATCCCGCTGCCGCTCCGCCACCACGTTCAGCCGATCGATCTCGGCCTGGGCCTGGGCGATCTCCGGTTCGAGCGGCGCCCGAAGCCGCCGGGTGATGTCGTCCAGCTCGGCGTCCCGGGCTCGGACGTCCCGGTCTGCCTGCCGCGCCTCGGCGAGATGCGCGCCCAGCAGCCCAAGCCGGGCTCCGGCGTCGTCCTGGGTGGCGCCGACGTCGGCGAACGGTGCCAGGGCCGACATGATCGGCTCGGTGTTGCGCAGGACGTCATCCTTCAGCGCCTCTACCTGGACCTCGGCGGTGAGTTCGCGCGCTGGCCCGGTCAGCGCCTCCGGGTTGCCGACGCGAACGCACCGCAGCTGGCCGGCCAGGCCCCGCAGGACGTTGTCCACGGCCCGGTTGCTCTGTGACGTGACCAGGACACGGCGTGCCCGGACCTCACCCGCCCGGCCCTCGCCCGCCCGGCCAGCCGCCGCCTCGGCAATGGCCATCTCGGTGATCGTCCAGGTCTTGCCGGTTCCCGGGGGCCCCAGCACGAGCAGCAGATCGGGCTCGCCCCGTGCGCGCTGGAACGCGTCAAGCTGACTGCGCTCCAGGTCACGGCCCGGGACCGCCGACCGGTCCGGCGGAGCGGAGCGCTGGATGCGGTGCTCGGCCAGCGTCGCCAGCAGACGGGGGCTGACCGCCTCGCCCGCGCGCAGGGCCGCCACCGCCCCCAGCTGAGCCCGGTAGACGACGTCGCTCGGCAGCACCGTCAGCGCACCCTGTGCCGGGATGCGGGCGAAGTCCGGAACGTCGTCGAACCGGATCGTCATGTCCAGGTTCTCGCTCCGCAGAACCACACCGCGCAGGCCTCGGTCGCCGTTGACCTGAACCTGCGTCCCTTCGGCGATCTGACATCTCTCGACCAGCCGGAACTCGTAGACCCCGCGGGCGGAGAAGCGCTGTTCCCGGGTTGCCCGGCGGGCGCGGTAGAGAATCGGCGTGACGGCGAGCCGGTCCCGTTCGAGATCCCTGGTCCGCAGGATTATACGTTCGACCGTGTCGAGGTATTCCTGGTGCCGCCCGGGTATTCGGCCGGCCGGCGATCCGGACGTCCGAAGCGTCGTCCAGGCATCGGTCAGCACCCCGATATGGCTGCTGCTGCCCGCCGGGATGTTCCTGACCTGTGAATGAACGGTCCATCGCGGGCAGCGGACACTCAGGAAACCCTGGGCGAGGCTTCGGTGGTCCTGGAACGACCACCGGCCGACATGATTCAGAAAATAACCGTCGTTGCGGTTCGTGGGGCGCAGCAGAGCGATATGGGTATCGGTGTACAGCCGCAGCGTGGCTGTGGCCTGCCCGGTTTTCGTCTCCAGCCGGGCGGGGACGCCGGCGGACATTCTCCGGAGCTGGTCGACGAAACCTTCGGGATCGAGGTCGTCCTCGCCCCGGACGCGGGCACTCGCCATCTTCTCGACCATTCGCGCGCTCGGCACGAGGGCGATCCCTGCGGGCAGCGTGACCGCACCGGTCGCCATCAGCGCCCGACCCGGCCGAGGTGGTCGGAACCGGCCCGCAACGCCGTGACGAGCGGGCCCGCCACGGCGGGCCGCCGGCCCGGATCCGGATCCAGCGCCGCGCTCAGGATCTCCTCCAGGTCATCCGGCAGGTCGAGACCGAAGGCGCGCAACGGCAGCGGGCTCCCGAGAGCCGGAGGTCGTCCGGTCAGACAGTGGTACGTCATGGCGGCGAGGCGACAGGCGTCGGTGCGGAAACCGACCTCGGCTCCGTGGAACCCGAGCCGCTCCTGCTCGGGCGCACGGTACTCGGCAGGGCCCTCGTCCGGCTGGCGCGCGACGGCGGCCAGTCCGAGGTCACGCAGCGCGGCGCCACCCCCGGGTCCGGGGAGCACCACCGCGTCCGGGGTGAGCGCGCGATGGCTGTGCCCCGTGTCGTGCAGCCTGGTCAGGACGTCCGCCGCCGCCGCGGCGACAGCGAGAAGCGCGGCGGCGGTCACCCGGTCCAGCGGCCGCGCTCGGGCCGGAGCCACCGGGCCGAACACGTCCCGCCAGGTCCGGCCAGCCGGCCGAGCCGAGACGACCGCGGCCTCGCCTGGACCCACCCGGCCCGCGGCCTTCCGTGGCAGGCCGTTACGGCCGCCGATCCGGTCGAGCAGGCGCAGCTGGATCTCGATCGCCGCGGCCTGCTCGTCCGCCTGCGGGTCGTGCCGGCGGATCAGCACCTGACGGAACCAGGCCGGGCCGGGCCGTGCGGACATCACCACCGCCGCGCCTGTTCGCAGCACCCAGCCGTCGCCCCGCGACTCCTGCGGGTCGCCCTGGAGAAGGCAGTCGCATCCGGCGATCCGAGCTGTCTCGCCGGCGCGTGGACGCCGGTCGGCCGAGAAGGGGTCCGTCGTGAGCGGGGCTTCCGGCGCGTCGCAAGCCCCGCGGACGGAAGCCGGGATGCCTTCTCCTGCCTCCGTGCCCGGAGGCGATGTGCGCGACCTGGTGTACGCCGGGTAGTACGCCGCGAGCACCGCACCCGCCGCGGGCCGGGCGAGCCTGCTCCGCAGACCGGTCTCGTCCCAGATATCGATCCTGGTCGACGTCTCGGCCTCCTGCGCGCGGCGCCATCCATCCCACCACAGCGTAGTCGGATGATCCATGGAGCTGGGGACGCACAGTATCCACTCGTCGATCACATAGCCGTGCGCGCGAGCATTCTTCTGCGCGGAAGCAAATGACTCCCTGATCTGGTCGCGATGCGACCGCACCACCTGCGGCATGAAGTATTTGGACTGCCAGACGATGATCCGGCCGTCGAGCCGACCGTGGAAGACATCGATGCCGCCGTCCCCCGGGTTGGCACTCACCTGCCGGGCACCGGGGTAAAAAACGTCCACCAGCTGGGCGACCATCTGCTCGAAGTCAGCCCGGGCGCCCGCCGCGCTGCCGGTGTTCAGCTCATGCGCACGAAAGTTGACCACAAGGTTCTCACGCGGTCCTGACACGCCGGTCGCTCCTCCTCGGGCCAGGGAGCAGGATGCCGCGATAAATCGTACACATCATCCCCCTGGCGGGAATCAACCACGCGCCAGAGCACCGTTCGGGCTGCCCAGACCGGAGGCGCCCGCGTTCCCCTTTGCGACCAGGCGCGCCGAAAGAGATGCCAGTGGCTCAGCCTGACGCGCGCCTGGGGCCGCAAAGGCACCTGCGACACGGAAACCGCCGCCCACCCTGCTCCGACCACACGCGGCCCTCGTCACCCGCCCGGATGGCTGCTGTCCTTCCGCCCGGCCTCCGGTTGGTCATACGCTGAACGGCGTGAGCGTCGTGAAGATCAATGCCATCGAGGTTCCCGAGGGCGCCGGCCCCGAGCTGGAGAAGCGGTTCGCCAACCGGCTGCACGCCGTGGACGGCCAGCCCGGCTTCGAGTCGTTCGAGCTGCTGCGCCCGGTGGCCGGCGACAACCGGTACTTCGTCGTGACGCACTGGGACAGCGAGGAGTCCTTCCAGGCATGGCTCAAGGGCCCGGCCATGGAGGCACACGCCGGGGAGCGTGCCCGTCCCGTGGCCTCCGGCGCGTCCCTGCTGGAGTTCGAGGTCGTCCACCGTTCGGTCGCCGGCGGCTCCTGACCGACCTGACCACCGCTGGCCCGGCCTGCCCCGCCGGCCGGAGCCAGGTCAGGGCAGAACACGCATCCGGGCGGCGGGGCGCCGCGCACAGGGCGCGGCACGCACCCGCCGTCCGATCAGGCAGGCACCACCGTCGGATCAGGCGGACACCGCCGCCACGGCCTTCCTGATCAGGTCGGCCACCTCGGCCGGACGCGAGAACATCACCAGGTGCGAGGAGTCGACCTCGATCGTGTCGGCTCCCGCCCGCTGGTAGCCGAAACGCTGCACCTCCGGGTTGATGGTGTGGTCCGCGGTGGCGACGAGACCCCACGCCGGGGTGGTCTGCCAACCGGCCGCGGGTGCCTTCTCCCCGAAGGCCGCCGCGGACAGCGGCCGTTGCGTTACGGCGAGCACCGCGGCGGCGGCCGGGTCGACGTCGTGCGCGAAGACCGCCGGGAACCGCTCGACGTCGACCGTCAGATCGACGCCGCCGGGGAACGGTGTGGCGATCAGCGCCGGACCCAGGTCGGAGTCGGGGAACCGGCCCTGGAGCTCGCCGAGGTCCTCACCCTGCGCGGGAACGAAACCAGCGAGATAGACCAGCGCCTGAACATTCGGGGCCGCTCCGACCACCGTGGCCACCGCGCAGCCGTACGAATGGCCGACGAGGACCACGGGGCCGTCGATCGCCGCGAGGACCGACCCAACGTACTCGGCGTCACCGACCAGCGAGCGGTTCGGCACTGCCGGCGCCACCACACGCAGGCCGTCGGCGAGCAGCTCGGGAATCACCCGGGCGAAGCTGGACGCGTCGGCGAACGCACCGTGGACGAGGACGACAGTGGGCTGCGGCATGCTCTTCGGGCTCCCCTGATCGGTGGTGTGAGGGCCGAGTACATCACCGGCTAGTTGACGATCTGTGTAGTACCACTGTTCCCGTGGCCGGGCCTTACGTCGCACGTCAGGCGCCGCCGTCTCGGTCCGCTTTCCGTGGCCGCCGCGCCCCGGCCCCCCCCGGTTGGGAATCCGCCGGGCAGACGGCCGGCGACGTGCGAGCCCTTTCCGTCTCAAGGGCCATCGGTCAGGGATCCGCACGTCTGAGCCGACGACGGAGAAGGCTCGATCCACTGGACGTCCACTTCCCGTCAAGAACGTGGCCCTAATGTGGCCCGAAGCAAGCGGGCGCACCCGGGTGTGGTTCGCCGCCGCGGATCCGTCCTGCCAACGGCTCCGTGGCAGCCGGAAACGGCCGACGGCCAACAGCCAGCGGCCGGCAGACGCACCCACGAAGACCGGGCGAGCGCATTTTCGCGCTCCGCATCGCGGTCACGAGTCACCAGCGACAGGTAACCGGCCATGAGCCATGTGCCATGGGTCAGGCGCCACGCGGAATGCCCGAGGGAGCAGTGATGTTCGAGCGGCTGGGGCGGACGGTGTTCCGTCGCCGGTGGTGGGTGCTCGGCCTGGCCGGGGCGTTCTTCGTGTTCGGCGGTGTCTGGGGCACCCAGGTGTTCGGCGAGCTGACCACGAGCGGCTTCGACGACCCGGCCAGTGAGAGCTCCCGGGCCCTCGAACGCGCCGAGGCGGCGCTCGGGCGAACCGGCAACGACCTCGTCGTGCTCTACCGCAGCACGAGCATGACGGTCGACGACCCGGCCTACGAGCAGGCCGTGACCGAGAGGCTGGACGCGCTCCCCCACGACGTCGTGACCAGGACGATCACCTACTGGGTCGTGATCGGACTGTTCTCGATCTCCGGCATCACGTTCATCAAGCTGATCGGCGTGGCGATGATCATCGCGATCGTGGTGGACGCGACGATCGTCCGGGCACTGCTCGTACCGGCCACCATGCGCCTGCTCGGCAACACGAACTGGTGGGCACCGGCGCCGCTGCGGCGTTTCCACGCCCGGCACGGCCTCCACGAGACGCCGGAGGCGCCGGAAGCACCGAACGGCCCGTACCCATCGCCTGATCCGCCCGACCCGCCCGATCCGCGTCCCGCGCCGACGACCGGCACACAATCCGACAGCGCGGCGTAACCACCCGAACATCGGGGACCGAAATATTAGGATTTCGCGGAGGACGCCGGGCGCGGCGTTCATCCCTTCGGGAATGGGAACAGGCGTGGCAGTACGGCCGTCCTCCGGTGGGCAGCTGTGTCTTCAGATCCTCGGCCCGCTGCGGATCTGGCGCGGTGGCGTCGAGCTGGACGCCGGCCCCCGGCAGCAGGCGTACCTGCTCGCGCTGCTCCTCGTCCGCGCCGGCCGGCCGATCAGCACCAGCGAGCTGATCGACCTGATCTGGGGCGACGACATCCCGGCATCGGCCGTGAACATCCTCCAGAAGTACGTCGGTACGCTGCGGCGCCTGCTGGAACCCGCGCTACCCACCCGCGGAGCCGGGTCGTACCTGCTGCGCCACGGTGGCGGCTACCTGTTCGCGGCCGGCCCCGGCATGCTGGACGCCGCCGCGTTCCGGGAGCTCGTCGAGACGGCGCGGGCAGGCCTCGCCCAGCAGCACCACGACGTGGCGCTCGACCGCTACCTGGAGGCGCTGGCGCTCTGGCACGGCCCCGCGGGTGGCGGGCTGGCGCACGGTTCGGGCGCCATGCCCGTGTTCGCGGCGCTGGACGGCGAGTTCTTCGACGCGTGCGTGGCGGCGGCCGAGCTCGCGGTGGCCCGCGACCAGCCCGCGCGGGTCCTGCCGCCGCTGCGGCTGGCGGCGGGGATGGCGCCACTGCACGAACCCGTCCAGGCGAGTCTCATCCGTGCGCTGGCTGCCGCCGGCCAGCAGGCTGCGGCACTGTCCGTGTTCGAGACGGTCCGGTCCCGGCTCGCCGAGGATCTCGGCATCGATCCGGGACCGGCCTTGCGGGCCGCGCAGCTGGAGGTCCTGGGCCAGCCGCTGCCGGTCGCCGCCGCGTCCAGCGCAGGCGCCGCCACCAGCGCAGGCGCCGCCACCAGCGCGGGCGGCGACGGTCCCGCGGCGCCGGCGGCGGGCCGAGCGGCGGCAGCACAGCCATCGGCAGCGGATGCGGCACCGACGGCACCTACGGCACTGCAAGCGGCGGCGGCGGATTCGGCGGCGCCGGCATCGACCGAGCCGCCCGCGCTGATCGGTCGCACCGTGCCGGCATTCGTCGAGCAGCCACGGCCGCCTGCCGTCGGAGCACTCGGGATGCCGTCCTCCGACGGTCTGATCGGTCGGGCCGAGGAACTCACGGTGCTGCGCCACGCGGTCGACTCGGCGTTCACCGGGGACGCGGGGCTCGTCCTCGTCGAAGGTGAGCCGGGCGCGGGCAAGACCTGTCTGCTGGAGCACGGCAGCTCCGAGGCGAGTCGGCGTGGTGCGCTCGTCGTCTGGGGCCGCTGCCTCGAAGGCGACGGGACGCCTTCCATGTGGCCGTGGGTACAGGCGGTCGGCACACTGCTCGACGAGCTGCCGCCCACGGCCCGGGACGAATGGCTGGCGAGCGAGCTGGGCCGTCTGGTGGAACGCCGCAGTGCCACCCCCGCGGTGCCGCTCCCACCGGACGCACCGCACTCACCTGATGCACCGTTCGCACCGGATACGACGTTCCCACCTGATGCGCCGGCCATGTCGGACACCGTGGTGCTGCCCAACAGCGGCGCCCAGTTCCGGCTGTTCGAGCGAGCTGTCGCGCTCGTCAGCCAGGCCGCGGCGCGGCGGCCGGTGGTGATCGTCGTCGACGACCTGCAGTGGGCCGACCTCGCCTCGCTGCAGATGTTCAGCCACCTCGCCGCCCGGATGCCGCACGGCAGCGCGATCCTGGGGGCGCTGCGGGACCGCGCGCCCGTACCCGGCTCCGAGCTGGCCCGGTTGCTGGCCGCGGCCAGCCGACTCCCCCAGCACCGCCGCATCCGCCTCGGCCCGTTCAACCCGGCCGAGGTCGCCGAGCTCGTCCGGATCGAGACCGGCCAGACCCCAGGCACCGATGTCACCCACAGCATCCACACCCGTACCGCGGGCAACCCGTTCTTCGTTCGGGAACTGTCCCGGCTGCTCGCCGACGGCGGGGATCTCACCGAGGAGGCCGCGGCCCGGGCCGCGGTGCCGTCCAGCGTCCGCGACATCGTCCGGGACCGGATGGCCGGCCTCGACACCGGCACCCGGGACCTGCTGCAGCTCGCCGCGCTGATCGGACGGGACGTCGACTTCGGCCTGCTCACCCGCGCGGCCGACCTCGACGTCCAGACCTGCATCGACCGGCTCGAACCCCTGGAGGCACTCGGCCTGCTCGAACACCAGCCCGCGGACCCGTTCTCGTACCGCTTCGCCCACGACCTGGTCCGCGAGTCGGTCGTCCGGACGACGACCCCGTCACGGGCCACCCGGCTGCACCTGCGCATCGCCGACGCACTGGAATGCTCCGGCGCGGACAGCGAGTCCATCGCCGAACGTCTCGCCCATCACCTGTGGGCCGCCGGCCCGCTCGCCGATCCGGCGCGTACCGCCGACGCGCTGGAACGCGCCGGTCGACGCGCCGCGGCCAAGTCCGCGTTCGACGCCGCCGCGCGACAGCTGGTGTCAGCCGCCCGGGTGGCGCGGACGGCGAGTCTGGCGGAGCTGGAACTGTCCGCGTTGTCGCAGCTCACCGCGGCGGTGGGGATGCAGTCCGGGTACGTCGGCTCCGCGGCGGACCTGCTGGAGCGCGCCGAGTACCTGGCGCGCCTGCTCGGCCGGGAGCGGGAGGCGGCCGACTTCCTCTTCTCCCGATGGGCCGCGAACTCGCAGGGCATTCAGCTCGACCGCGGCGGCCGGCTGGCCCGCCAGCTGCTCGAGGAGGGCGAGATGTCCACCGACCCCGTCATCCGCGCCTACGGTCGGCACGCGTGGGGCATCCACCAGTGGGACGTGGGCAACATCGGCGAGGCGGTGCGGTACCTGGGCCAGTCCAGCTCGACCAGCTCCGACGGCGCCGCCGCCGATGGCGCGGCCGCCGGTTGCGCCGCCGCCGATGGCGCCGCTTCGCCCGTGCGCGAGGAGGATCCGCTCCGGCACGACCTGCAGCTGCTCTCGCCGGTGATGTTCGCGCTGAACACCGCGCTGCACGGGGACATCGAGCAGGCACGGCACCTGTTCGACAAGCTGGAGGCAGCCGCGGGCGACGACCCCTACGCGATCACGGTCTGGGCCGCCTTCGCCGTCACCGCGGCGGCACTTGCCGGCGACCCGCCCTGGGCACTGCGCGCGGCAGAGCGGGGAATCGCGGTGGACCCGGAGTTCTCCTACCTCTTCCTCGGCAGCTACCAGCGGCTGGCTCGCTGCTGGGCACGGGCCGTGACCGGCCATGACCCGGTCGGCGCGGCGAGCGAGGCACGCGAGGCTCAGCGGATCATCGACGCGGCGCTGCTCGACCCCCCGCGCTCGGGCCTGGCCACCTGGTACGGGCTGCTCGCCGAGATGTGGCTGGCGGCCGGGCTGCTGGCCGAGACCACCACCGCCCTCGACCGGGCCGAGCAGGTTCTCGACGCCTACGGCCAGCGCTACCCCGAGAGCCTGATCCTGCTGGTGCGAGCACAGCTGATGCAGGCATGCGACGAGCCCGCGGCCGACGTCCGGGCCATCGCCGAGCGTGCTCGCGCGCTGGCCATCGAACGCGAGGCCCATCTGTTCGCCCGCCGCGCCGACGAACTGCTCGCCGACCTGCCGCGGACGCCAGCCGGAACCTGATCGACACCGCGGACCCCAGGTCCTACTCGGCAGCGGCGGCAGCGGCGGCGGCCTGAAGATCCGAGGATCCGAGGATCCGAGGATTTCGGTCGTTCCGGCGACCACGGACCTCAGGTCCTGCCAGGCAGCAACCGAGAGCGCACGGCCCAGACGTGAAATCCCAGCCCGATTCCCCAGGCCACTATCGACCACAGCGGCCAGAAAAAGATGTCGGGAGTCAGCAGCGCCCACAGCACAATCTGCACCAGAACAATCACGACATAGGAGATGACATGGCTCCAAAGGCCCCACTTAACGGCCGCCGCGCTCTTGTTCGCCTTCATTGAAGCAGACTAGGTCAATGTACTTGATGAGAAGTTGACAGTCGCTCATACCCGCGCCAAAAACACCCGATCCTGTTCAGTGCCCGTCAAGTATCCCACCCTAGGCTGGCCGTCGGTCGCGACCAGGCAAAGAGGACGCGGTCGAGATTGACATACATCGACGGTTCCAGATCGAAGGATCTTCATTGACGACGGCAACTCGCCGGACGCTGCTGGCCGGATCGGCCGCTGTCGCGACCGGCTCCGCATTCGCGGCCGGCTCGGTCCTCACTGCCAGCGCGGCGCTCGCAGCGTCCGCCGCGCAGGCACACACCCGCGGCGACGGCGGGCAGAAGCCCACCGTGGTCCTCGTGCACGGCGCGTTCGCCGACGCCTCCGGCTGGAACGACGTCGCCACCCGGCTGATTCGCGACGGCTACCCGGTCATCGCCCCGCCGAACCCGCTGCGCGGCGTGGCCGCCGACTCCGCCTACCTGGCCAGCATCCTGGCCACCCTCGAGGGTCCGCTCGTCGTCGCCGCGCACTCCTACGGCGGGATCCTCGCCACGAACGCCGCGACCGGCAACGCGAACGTGAAAGCACTGGTCTACGTAGCCGCGTTCGCCCCCGACCAGGGCGAGACGCTGCTGGGCCTGCAGACGAAGTACCCCGGAAGCCGGCTCGACGAGTCCGCCCTGGACTTCCGTCCCCACGGTGACGGCGTCGACGGGTACATCAGGAAGGAGGTCTTCCGGGACGTGTTCGCCGGCGACGTGCCGAAGGCGACCACCGATCTGATGTGGGCCGGCCAGCGGCCCGGTGACGTGCGCACGCTGCAGGAGCCGTCCGGCGCCCCGGCCTGGCGGAGCATTCCCTCCTGGTACCTCGTCGCCCGCGACGACAGGGTGCTGCCCGCCGCGGCGCAGCGGTTCATGGCCCAGCGGGCCGGTGCGCGCACCGTCGAGGTCGGTGCCTCGCACGTTGCGATGATCGCGCAGCCCGCCGCGACGGCCGACCTCATCAGACGCGCCGCCGCGCGCTGACGCGCCCGCCGAGCCCGATCCCATGCATAGACGCGCCTACAAAGCTCAGTGCACTGCCGAGGAGAATCGGCGCACCCCCGAGAGCCCATCTGTCGGCAATCCGAGGCTGGCATTGTTCGCGCTGGCGCTGGGCACCTTCGCGATCGGCACCGGCGAGTTCGGCAGCAATGGCGTCATCCAGTTGTTCGCCGCCGACCTGAACGTGTCGATTCCGGTCGCGACCTATGCGATCACCGCCTACGCCGTCGGGGTGATCATCGGTTCGCCGATGATCACCCTGTTCGCCGCCCGGGCCAACCGGCGCACTCTCCTGCTCGGCCTGATCGGGCTTTTCCTGATCGGTAACGGGCTTTCCGCGGTCGCACCGAACATCGCGCTGCTCGTCCTCTTCCGGTTCGTCGCCGGCAGCGTGCAGGGTGCGTTCTTCGGTGCCGGGGCGGTCGTCGCCGCCTACGTGTACGGCCCGGGGCGCGCCGGCTTGGCGTTCGCGACCGTGATGGGTGGGCTCACCGTCGCGACCATCGCCGGGTCGCCGCTGGGCACCCTCATCGGCCAGCACGCCGGCTGGCGGGCCCTGTACTGGACGGTGGTTGCCGTCGGCCTGCTCGCCGGCACCGCCCTGGTCGCCTGGCTGCCCCGCACGGACGACCTGCGCGGCGGTTCCGTCGCGGACGAGCTGGCCGGCCTGCGCCGACGGGGCGTCTGGGTGATGGTCACCGTCGCGGCGCTGGGTATCTCCAGCATCTTCGCGGTCTACACGTTCATCGGCCCGTTCATCACCGACGCGGCGCGACGCGACGAGTCCCTCATCCCGGTCGCACTGGCGATCTTCGGTCTCGGCATGGCCGTCGGCAACCACCTCGGCGGACGCATCGCGGACCGTTATGAGAACCGCGGCCTGCTCTGGGGCTACGGCGGCGTTCTGGTCTTCCTGACCCTGATCGGCGTGGCCGGCGACGACCTGGTGGTCCTGCTGCCGTGCCTGTTCGGCGTCGGTGCCACCATGATGGCCGCGATCCCCACCATCCAGGTCCGGCTGACCAGCTTCGCGCCGGACGCGCCGACGCTGATGGGCGCGCTCAACCTGGCCGCCCTCAACCTGGCCAACTCGCTCGGCGCGATCGGCGGCGCGGTAGCCCTCGACGCCGGCTGGGGAACCCTCTCCACGGTCTGGGCCGGTTTCGCGCTCACCACGGCCGGGCTGTTCCTGTACGCCGCGACCGTCGCTCGGGCGAAGCCGGTACCGGTCCCGCGTTCCGCCTGAGCCTGCTCCGCCTCGACTCACCCCTGCGCCCTGCGCACCCTGCGCCCCGGCTGTCGGCAGCCGGGGCGCTTCCGCGTGCTCCCGCGACCGCTCGCGTAGACAGACGACTGGGTCAACTATATTGTTCCGTCCGACGGCGGCCGGCATCACGCCGCCGGGATTCTTCGGCCCCACCGGGCCACAGGCCGCCGGGCCGATCGGTCTGACGGACAAGGAGCGGAGAATGGTTGACGACTTAGCCCGCGACGGTGGGTCCGTCGAAGGCGGCACCGTCGGCGGCACCGCGGCCTCGGGTGGCGCCTATGGCGGAAGCATCGTCGAACTGATGACCATCGACGTCGCGAGGGATCCGAAGCCGACCTACCAGGCTCTGCGGGACGCCGGTCGGGCCCGACGGACGGTCGGCATGTTCGGCTCGGCGGTCATCGCCTCCGGGCGGCAGGCGGTCGACGAGATCTTCAGGTATCCGGAGGTCTACTCCTCCGCGGCGCATGCCGGCCGCCTCGGCAATGTGCGGCCCCTCATCCCGATCGAGTACGACCCGCCGGAGCAGCGCAAGTACCGCAAGCTCATCAATCCGATCTTCACCCCGCAGGCGATCGAACGGTGGGAGGAGCCGGTCCGGAAACTCGTCCACGACCTCATCGACGGTTTCGCCGGCGCCGAGGAGATCGACTTCTCCCGGCAGTTCTCGATTCCGCTGCCGTCCCAGATCTTCCTCACCCTGCTGGGGCTGCCGCTCGACGACCTCCCCACGTTCCTCCGGCTCAAGGACGGCATCGTCCGCCCGTCCGTGCTGCTCGACCTGCCGGTGAACCATCCGGACGTCGCCGCGCTCAAGACGAGGACCGCGCAGGAGATCTACGCCTACTACGACAAGGTGCTCGACGAGCGGGAGCGGGAACCTCGGGACGACCTCCTGAGCCATCTGCTCTCGACCGAGGTCGACGGGGAGACGCTGACCCGCGAGGAGCTCCTCGACATCTGCTTCCTGTTCCTGACCGCCGGCCTCGACACCGTCTCCGCGTCCCTCGACACGTTCATGGCCTACCTCGCGGAGAACCCCGAGCGCCGCGCCGAGGTCGTCGCAGACCCCGGCAACATCGACAACGTCGTCGAGGAGCTGCTCCGGTGGGAGTCGCCGGTCATGCTCGTCTCCCGGGTCGCCATGGCTGACACCGATCTCGTCGGCTGCCCGGTGCACCGGGGCGACGAGATCTACGTGTACATCGGCTCGGCGAACCTCGACGAGGAGGAGCTCGCCGACGCCGGCGAGGTCCGTTTCGACCGCACGGCCAACCGCCACATCGCCTTCGGTGGCGGGGTACACCGCTGCCTCGGCTCCCATCTGGCCCGCATGGAGCTGCGCGTCGCGCTCCGTGAATGGCATGCACGTATCCCGCACTACCGGATCAGGCCGGGAACCCGGCTCGATTTCACGCCGGGTGTCCGGTCCATCGGCTCCTTCCCCATGCTGCTGGGAAAGGGCGACGACTGAGCCCTTTCCGCCGTCGACCCCGGCCCGTGGCCACAGCGCTCGACAGACGTGCGACGGAAAAGGCTCGCCGAGGACGGCGCCGCCGTCCGAAACTCTCCCGGTACTGGCTGTGAGGAGGATTCACCATTTCCGAGGGCGCCGCATTGCAGGGAAAGGTCGCGATCGTCACCGGCGCGGGCGGTGGTATCGGCAAGGCCTACGCGAAGGGACTGGCCGAGGCCGGTGCCGCGGTGGTCCTGGCCGACATCAACCTCGACAACGCCGATACCGCCGCGAAGGAACTGACCGCGGCCGGGCACCAGGCGTTCGCGGTGCGGGCCGACGTCGCCGACGAGGCGAGCGTGAACGCCATGGCGTCCGCGGCGGCGGAACGCTTCGGGTCCGTGGACATCCTGGTGAACAACGCGGCGCTGATGGCCGAGGTCGTCGGACGGGGAACGCTCACCACGATGCCGCTGGACCTGTGGGAGCGCACGATGGCGGTGAACCTCACCGGCCCGCTGCTGTGCGTCCGCGCGGTGCTGCCCCACATGAAGGAACGGGGCTACGGGAAGATCGTGAACCAGTCGTCGGGCGGTGCGTTCATGGGTGCGAACGCCTACGGCATCTCCAAGCTGGGCGTGGTCAGTATGACCCTGTCGTTGGCCCGTGAGCTCGCGCCGTTCGGCATCCGGGTGAACGCCATCGCGCCGGGCTATGTCAACACCGAGGCCGGCGCGATCGTCGCACCGCCGGCCGTGCGGGCGGTGATCGAGAAGTCGATCCCGTTCCCGTTCGGCGACCCCGAGGAGCTGGTCCCCGGCCTGCTCTACCTGGTCGGTCCCGGCAGCGACTGGGTGACCGGCCACACCCTCAACATCGACGGCGGCTGGATCCCCCGCACCTGACGCATCACCCACACCCACACCCACACCCGCACCCGTGTCCGCAGCCGAGCCGAGAAACGAGGAGATCGTGGCGACCGAGCAGCTCCCCCGCTGGATCCTGCACATCGAGTCGAGTCCGGTGAACCGGGATCCGGAGACATTGGCCGAGTTCAACCGCTGGTACGACGAGGAGCACGTTCCGGAGATGGTCGCGTTCGAGGGCTATCTCTCGGGTCGACGGCTTGAGCCGGTCGGCGACGACGGCCCGTACATCGCGCAGTACGTGATCGAGGGAGATCCGGAGGTGATCCTCGATCGGGTGAAGGCCGCCTCGGCCGCCGGTGAGCTGAAGATGTCCGAGACCCTGCAGATGAACCCGACCCCGAAGATGCGCCTCATGCGGGTCTCGTTCGAATACGAGAAGCCGAGGAGATAGTGCCATGAATCTCGACGACATGATTCTGGTCAGTGTCGACGACCACGTCATAGAGCCGCCGGACATGTTCGTCGGCCGGCTCCCGAAGAAGTATGAGGAAGACGCACCCCAGCTGGTGCACCGTGACGACGGGACCGATGTCTGGAAGTTCCGTGACACGGTGATCCCGAACGCCGCGCTCAATGCGATCGCCGGTCGACCCAAGGAGGAGTACGGCCTCGAGCCGCAGGGCCTCGACGAAATCCGCCCCGGCTGCTACGACGTGCACGAACGAGTGAAGGACATGAACGCTGGCGGCCTGCTGGCCCAGATGAACTTCCCGTCATTCCCGGGCTTCGCCGGCCGACTGTTCGTCACCGAGGACGTCGACTTCTCGCTGGCGCTGGTGCGGGCGTACAACGACTGGCACGTCGAAGGCTGGTGCGCCGCCTATCCGGGCCGGTTCATCCCGATGACGATCCCGGTGATCTGGGACGCCCAGCTGTGCGCGGCCGAGGTCCGCCGCAACGCCGCGCGCGGCGTCCACTCGCTGACGTTCAGCGAGAACCCCGCCGTCATGGGCATGCCGAGCTTTCACGACGAGTTCTGGAACCCGCTGTGGGAGGCACTGTGCGACACGAACACAGTGCTGTCGATCCACATCGGCTCGTCCGGGCGGATCGCCGTGCCAGCGGTCGACTCACCGCCCGACGTCATGATCACGCTGCAGCCGATGAACATCGTCTCGGCCGCGGCGGACCTTCTGTGGTCCCGGGTCCTCAAGGACTTTCCGGGGCTGCGGATCGCGCTGTCCGAGGGCGGCACGGGCTGGATCCCGTACTTCCTGGAGCGGGCCGACAGGACGTTCGAGACGCACGCCACCTGGACCATGCAGGACTTCGGCGGCAGGAAACCGTCGGAGGTCTTCCGTGAGCATTTCCTGACCTGCTTCATCACCGACTCGCTGGGGGTCGGGCTGCGGCACGAGATCGGCATCGACAACATCACCTGGGAGTGCGACTACCCGCACAGCGACTCGGCCTGGCCGACCGCTCCCGAGGGGCTGTGGGCCGATTTCCAGAAGTGGAACGTCCCGGCCGACGAGATCAACAAGATCACGTACGAGAACGCCATGCGCTGGTACTCGTTCGATCCCTTCGCGCATATCAGGAAGGAGGACGCGACCGTCGGCGCGCTGCGCCGGGCGGCCGAGGGGCACGACATCAGCGTCCAGCCGCGCAGCCATCAGATCGTCCAGCCGCAGGACAAGCTCGAGCAGTTCCGCCAGCGCGCCCGGGCCGCCGTCGCCGGAGCCACCACGGGTCGGTAGACCTACCTGGTCCCGCCAACGCGGGTGTGCTCAGGCCTGCCGCCCTCGTCTGAGCGCACCCGACCGCTGGCCTACCGATCTCGCGCCCACCGCCCAGGCGGACGAGGTCGGTACCCGCCCGTCTCCTATGCGGCGGAACGCGGGACGACCCGCACGTCAAGGTCGGCGTCAAGAGCCTCGGCAAGCCGTTCCAGCACCGGCAGCGTCGGTACGGTGCCCCCGGCCTCGAAGCGCGCCACCGCCGACTGTGTCATGCCCGCCGCGCGAGCGAGCTCTTCCTGGCTCCAGCCGCGCCGCTGGCGTAGCTCCCGCACCGACCGGCCCAGCTCGAACGCCAACCTTGCCGCCTGATACGCCTCACGCGCACCCGGCTCGCCCATCCGCCGGTCCCGCAGCTCCGCCCAGCCCTCCCGCTCATCCATCGCCGCCCCCTTCCCCTCCTGCCACCGTGTGCGACTCGGCCATGCAACGCGCCAAGGCACGCCGCGCCCGGGACACCTCGGCGACCTCCCTCATCCGCGTCTTGGCGAACACCGTCAACAGCACCACCCGCCGCCCCGGCGCGATCCAGTAAGTCACCCGGACCGCCTGGCTGTCCAGGTGAAAGCGCAGCTCCCGCAGCTTGCCATCGAGCTGCCGCGTGTAGGGCTCGCCCAACAACGGACCCTGCTCCGCGAGCAGATCGACATAGAAGGCGACCGTCGCGAACTGCGCGGTCGGCAGCCGCCCCAGCCAGTCCCGGACTTCCGGTTCCAGCTCGACGGTACCCCAGATCATAGCGTTGACGCTATATTCCGCCAGTCGCGACCAGGCGGTCCCGCGCGACGCGGCCACCGGTCAGACCACTACATGTCGCGAGCATCCGGAGCGACTCGACCGCGCCACGAGCCCCGTCTACCTGCGGAGGGTCCACCGCGGATCGGGCGGTTAGGCTGCATACCGCCCTGATTGTCCGTCGTGTGAGGAGCCCGGATGCTGGCGGCGCTCGTCGCTTCCGACCCAGCCGTCGTCGGGCGGTACCGACTCGAGGCACGGCTCGGCTCCGGCGGCATGGGAACCGTCTACCTGGGGCGCGACGCGGGCGGGCGGCCGGCCGCGGTCAAGGTGATCCGGCCCGACCTGGTCAGCGACGCCGAGCTCCGCGAGCGGTTCCGGCGCGAGGTCACCGCCGCCCGCCGGCTGCGCGGCCCGTTCGTCGCCGAGTTCCTGGACGCCGACGTCGATGCCGCATCCCCGTGGCTGGCGATGGAGTACGTCCCGGGGGTGAGCCTCGCCGCCGAGATCGGCGCCCATGGCAGCCTGGCGGAGGCCCGGCTCGTCGCCATCGGCAGCGGCCTGGCGGCCGCCCTGCTCTCAGCCCATTCCGCCGGCCTGGTGCACCGTGACCTCAAACCGTCGAACATCCTGCTCGGCCCGACCGGACCCAAGATCATCGATTTCGGCATCGCGCGGGCGCTCGACGGCACCGCCCACACCGGCACCGGCGCGGTACTCGGCACCGTCGCCTGGATGGCTCCCGAGCAGCTGCTGGGCGAGCGGGCCGGGCCCGCGGCGGACATCTTCGCCTGGGCCATGTGCCTGGTCTACGCGGCACGCGGCCGGCATCCGTTCCCCGCCGAGGCACCCGCCGCGACGGCCATCAGGATGCTGCGGGACTCCCCCGACCTGACGGGTGTGCCGACTCGTCTCCTCGGGCTGCTCACCCGCGCGCTCGACAAGGATCCGTCCCGCCGGCCCAGCGCGGACGAGGCACTCACCGCGATCCTCGGCGCCGAGATCACCAGCCTCGCGGCGGCCGAGGACCTCACCCAGCACACCGTGGACCGGCTCTGGTCGCCGGCCACATCCGCGCTGCTCCGCACATCGCCGCTGCCCGGCCCACCACAGCAGCCGCCCGCACCGCCGCAGCCGCCCGCGCCCGTACGGACGTCCTCGCCCATGCCTCCGCGCTGGTCCGCCGATGGCGTCCCGGCGATGGCGCGCACCGGTGTGGAGGCCGCTGACCCAGCCGCCGGACCGCTGGACCCGACCCAGGTCGATCCCGGTCAGCCGGCCGGCCGGCGCCGAGCCCGCCGGCCCGCCATCACCGCCGGGGCCGCCCTGGCCGCGGTACTCCTCGCCGGCGCGATCGCCGCCGGCACGGTCGCCGCGAACCGCGACGGCGCGGACCAGCAGGCGGAGAGTGCCGCCCTCAGCTCGCCACAGCCCGGGACGGCCACCCCACCGACAGCGACGACGTCCGACGCGGCCGCGTCGCCGACAGGCACCGAGAGCGCGGCCACTCCGTCGGAGCCCCCCGGATCGGCCACCGCGACGAACCAGGCCGGCGGGTCACCGGCCGCCACCACGGCGCCGTCGCCCGACCCCGCTCCCACCGCCGCTCCCGCCCCTGCGACGGTCGCCCTCGTCCGCTACTACAACGGCGCGGATCACACCGTGCTGACCGGGCCCGCGCCAGCCGGCTACTGGGCTGAGAGCACCCTCGGATCCATCTACCAGTCGGGTGACGTTCCTGGCACCTCCCCGCTGTACGCCTGCCTGATCGGCAGCGACTCGTTCACCTCGGGCAGCGCGAACTGCGAGGGACAGCAGGTCGTGGGCGTCCTCGGCTGGGTCCTCGGTTCCCAGCCGCCGGCACCGGCCACGAGGGCGATCATCCGCTGCAGGACGTCCGCCGGAGAGCACTTCGTCTCCCCGGACGCCGCCTGCGAAGGCCAGACCGTCGAGGGCGCGCAGGGCTACGTCCTCACCGGCTGACCCGGCCCGGCATGAACCCGGGCTTCGCGACGGTCGCCGCGGGTGACGGCCGCCAGGTTCGGTAAACCGGGGACCGGAGGCCGCGAGGTCCCCAGCATGGGCTGTGTGGACAAACAGGCGGAACCGGAACCGGAACCGGCACCGGCACCGGCACCGGCACCGGCACCGCAACCGAAGCCGGAACCGGCGGCGGCCCGGTCGGGCGGGGCGTCGCCGGGGATCGTCGCGCCGTACCTGTTCGGCCCGGACGACCTGGCGGCGCCGCGGCTGGACACCGGGGTCCGCCGGACTCTGGACGACTACTACCGCTGGCGTGACCGCAACCCGGACCGGGTCGCCGAACATGTGAACGCCTGCACCCGTGAGCTGGAACGCGTCGCCGACCGCCACCGCCGCCACCACCTCGTCCGCGCACCGCAGGCCCTGGTGCCGGAGCGGTGGTCGACGCGGCCGTCCGCGCGCCGGCGCGCCGACGAACGGGAGCGGCTGACCCACGAGGTGAACTACTTCGCCGTCTACAACCTCGCCGAGGTGCCCTCCGCCGAGGTCATGGCATGCATCGTCAACGGGACGCACGTCCGCCTGCCCAGTGCGCGCCGCATCGTCGCGGACATCGACGAGCGGCATGGAGTTCACGGCGTGGCCCGGTCACTCGTACGCCACCTGCCCGAGCTCGACCGGGTCCCGGAGGTCGACTGGCTCACCGAACGGCTGAACCGGCTTCAGCACGCGCTGCCCGAGGATGTCGTCGCGGCCGGGGCGATGGGCAAGGTGGTGCGGACGCTCGCAGGGGTGCTGGCCATCGGCGCCTACGACACCCTGGACGCGGACCAGCCTGTCCGCGTCGCCCACCTGACCCGGCTGCTGGCCGCCGGCTACGCCTACGGTGCGGCGTACGCGATCGTCGACGACTCGTTCCACGACGTGCCACACGACCGGCTCCCCTCGTCCGACCGCGAGCGCTACCACCGGCTGCTGACCCACGCCCTGGCCACCGGGGAGGACGTCGACAGCGCCACCCTGCCCGACCATCCGCTCGCTGAGGAACTGTGCGGCCTCTACGACCTGATGCGTACGCACTATCCCTTCGACCGACACCGGAATCTCTACCGCGCCGCCCAGGCCATGTATCTGGCCCAGGACCGCGACGCCGCCCGCACCGCGGACGACGTCCGCGCCCAGGGGATACGCGTCCTGTATCCGGACATCTTCATCAAGGCTGGCATGAGCCGGATCGTGGCGAACATTCTGGGCCGCCGCGAGCTGCCGGACGGTTTCTACACGCGGGCCCTGCTCCTGAAGTTCCTCAGCCAGTTCAGCGACGACCTGCGGGACGTCGAACAGGACACGGCGGCCGGCCGGCTGACCCCGTTCACCGCGCCGCCGGAGGTGACCGACAGCGATCCGTTGTACGACCTTTTCGCCTACCGGGCCTATGTCGCCGCCGAGGTGTTCCAGGCCGATCCGGGGGTTTGCGACGCGCTCGAGCATTTCGGCGCCGGCAAGTTCGCCGAGTACTTCGCCGCCGATCCGGCTCGTGCCGCCCGGCTCCTGCGCCGCTACGACGTCACCGCCGAGATCGCCCGGTTCCTGCGCACCGCGACCGGCCTGCGGGCCTCCGCTGTGCGTGCGCTGGAGACGAGCGACACCCGGCTGCGGCTACGCAGCGAGCAGATCCTGAGCCGGCGGGATCCTTCGGCTGTCGACGTCCGTACCTTCACCGCCGACCGGCTCGGCCACATCAACCGCATCGTGCGCCGAGCCAACCAGCCCGCGAGCACCGGTCAGCCCGGCGGCCCAGGTCAGCCAGGCGGTACCAGCCAGCCGAGCGTTACCAGCCAGCCGAGCGTTACCAGCCAGCCGAGCGGTACCAGTCAGCCAGGCGATACCAGCCAACCCTCCGACACACGCGAGCCCACCGACACACGCGAGCCCACCGACACCGGCCAGCCCGCCGAGGCGCCACCCCACGACCTGGACGCCATCCGGGCCTACGCGCTCGGCGGGCATGCCAAGCGGCTACGCCCCGTGCTCACCCTCATGCTGGCCGAGGGGCTGCGGGTGCCGACCGGCGCCATCGAGCCTCTCCTGGTGGCGTCGGAGCTGTTCCACACCGCCAGCCTCCTGCTCGACGACCTGCCCGCCCAGGACGACGCGACGACCCGGCGCGGACGGCCCACCGCGCACCGGGTCTTCGACGAGGGCAGCGTGCAGCTCGCCGCCGTGTCGATGATCTCCTCGGGGTTCGGTCAGCTCGCCCGCCTTCACGAGCACTTCCCGCCGGTGCGGGTCGTCGAGGTCGTCGCCTACGCCGGCTCCACCCTCGGCCCCGAGCGCCTGTGCCGCGGCCAGAACCTGGATCTGCATCTCGCCCGCCGTGCCGACGACCGCCCGATCACCGGCACGGACATCCTGGAGATGTACCGGCTGAAGAGCTCGACGTCGATCGAGGCGGCGCTGGTCCCGCTGATGATGCTGCTGGGCCGGTCGGATCGGGAGATCGGCCTGGTCGAGCGGTACGCCCGCCACGCCGGCATCGTCTTCCAGATCCGCGACGACCTGCTCGACCTCACCGCCACCGACGCCCTGCTCGGCAAGGACACCGGCCACGACACCGACAAGGTCAACGCCGTACGCGCCTTCGGCCGGGCGGAGGCGGAGCGGCTCATGCACCACCACCTCACCGAGGCCGTCGGGGCCTGCGCCGACCTGCGGTTCGACACCCGCCTGCTCGAGGCCATGGCCCACCACTTCGCCACCCGCCGCCGCTGACGGTCCGGCACCGTCGCGCCGCACCGGCAATACAGCTCAAGAGGGACAAACGGGGCGCCGAGTCATTTGACGACCCGCAAGAGTGGAGGATTTCGGCTGTCGGAACGACCAAAATCCTCCACTCTTGCTCTGCCGCAACCAAAGTCCGAGGAAGCAGACCCGCCAGGCTCAGAAGCTGGCGACGGCCTCCTTCTCGTCGTCGTGGATCTCGAACACGGTCATCAGCTTGGTGATGACCAGAAGATCACCGGCCTTCTGGGTCAGGTTGAGCAGTTTGAGACTCCCGCCATGTTTCTGGGCCGTGGTGTACGAGCTGACGAGCCCGCCGATACCGGAGCTGTCGATGCCGGTCACGCTGGCACAGTTGAGCAGGAGGTTGCGGGTGCCGTTCTCCATCTCGTCGTTGACGGCCTCACGAAGCACAATGTCCCCCTCCCCGATAGTGATCGCGCCGGACAGGTCGAGGATCGTGACGCCGTTCTGCTGGCGACGGTTGATCTTCATGGGTATCAGGGCTGCCCTTCCGGTAGATGTTTCACCAGGACCACGTCGCATCCCGGTGGATCGGTGCGGCGAATGACGTCCAGGGCATCGACGCCGTGGGCGATGAGGATCATCCCCCGGCCCGAAGGCGTGAGGTTCACCTCGCGATCACTCGCCACGCAAGGGGTGAAACCCGAGCCCCGGTCGCTGACAGTCACGGTGATCCGGCGTTCGGCGCGGTCGAGGAGCAGACGAACCGGCAGGTCCGGATCGAGACGATTCCCGTGGATCACCGCGTTGACCACGGCCTCGCGCACCGCCAGCGCCAGCCACTCGCAGTCGTCGGCAGCCAGGCCGGACTCCACCGCCAGCCGGCACACCCATCGCTCGGCAACGTCAGCACTGGTTACGACGGACGGCAGCCGCAGCACATCGCTCTCCCCGCCCAGCACCGCACCCGCCGCCGGCCATCCCACGGGCGCGAGACTAGTAACCGATGCGCCACCGCGCATGACGACCGGCATCCAACGTGATCACTCGAAGTCCGGGACCGCCCTGTCCCTTCATGCCGCTCGATATCCTTCCATATTGACCGCGGTCGAAATCGAGATGACCGAGGCTCGATTTAATTGTGAGACTTTCCGGATGCTCACGTCCCACTTTTCTTCCCGATGGGACGCACTACCGCCTGTTCGCACCGAAGTAGACATGCAGCAAGCTCCGCCATGCTTGCAAGAATTCAGGCACCAACGGGTAGTTGGTGTTGACGATAAAATTTCGGCGGTAATAGCTTCCATGCCGGACGCGGGGATGGTGAAACGGAGCATCCCCGGCCGTTGGCATGGTTGTTCGGCCCACTAGCCCTTGCGCTCCGGACGCGGCTGGCGGCCATCAAACAGCCTTCGCCCATCAGACGGCAGGCGCGAGAAGGAGACAGTGAGCATGCGCATGAGGTCACGAAAGGCCGCCATCGTCGTGGCGGCCCTCGGATTAGCCGTAGCGGGAACCGGACTGGCGGCCACCGGTGCCGGCGCCACGTCGGTCTCCGCTGCCCCCGCCGGCACCTGCGGGGCCGAGCAGTGGGTGGCCAGCTGGGCCGCCAGCCCCACCGACGCCTCGTCGTTCGTCGACCCGTCCCTCGGGATCATTCCCGAGCGACTGACCAGGCAGACGCTGCGGACGGTGATCACACCGCACCTGAGCGGGTCATCGGCCCGGATCCACCTGAGCAACCGGTTCGGCACCAGTCCGCTGACCTTCGCGCACGTGACAGCCGCGCGGCAGCAGAGCGGCGCCGCGATCGGGACTCCGGTGGAGGTCACGTTCGGTGGCGCGGCCTCGGTGACCGTGCCCGCGGGCCAGGAGATCGTCAGCGACCCGGTCGCGTTGGCGGTCGAGACGTTCACACCGCTGACGATCAGCATGTACCTGCCCGCCACCACCAGCCCGCCGACCCGGCACTGGAACGCGAACGCGACCTCCTATTACACAAGGGCGGGTGCTGGCGACCTCACGATCCAGACCAGCGACTCGCGTTTCACCGAGAAGACGCTCAGCTGGTTCTACGTCAGTGGGCTCGACGTGCAGGCCAGCGCCCGGTCGGTCGTGGCGTTCGGTGACTCCATCACGGACGGCTTCGTCGGCGGAAGCCCGGTGAGCATTCCGGCGGACAAGAGCGTGGCCGACAAGAACGGCCGTTACCCCGACTATCTGCAGCGCCGGGTGAACGCGGCCGGCCTGCCCGTCTCGGTCGTCAACGCCGGAATCGGCTCCAACCAGCTCCTCGGCACCCTGATCTCCTTCGCCGGGCCCAGCGGACTGTCACGTTTCCAGGCCGACGCACTGGACATCCCCGGTGTCGCCGGAGTCCTGGTGCTGGAGGGCATCAACGACCTCGGGCTCGGCAACGGCGTCACCCCCCAGCAGATCACGGACGCCTACACCGAGCTGATCACAAAGGCGCACGCCGCCGGCCTCAAGATCTGGCTGGGCACGATCACGCCCGCGGCCAACGCGATCGTCGACGGCACGTTCCTCGCGCCGAACAGCGAGAACTACCGGCAGCAGATCAACACCTGGGTCCGGACCCAGACCCTGGCGGACGGCGTGGTCGACTTCGACGCCGCCGTGCGCGACCCGGCGAAGCCGTCCCAGCTGCTGCCCGCCTACGCCTCGCCGGACAACCTGCACCCCAGCCTCGCCGGCTACCAGGAGATGGCGGAAGCCGTCTCGCTCGACCTGCTCGCCGCGACCAGCTGCTGACCTGGTCTGACCTGACAGCCTGGCCTGCCTCGGATCCACCGAGGCAGGCCAGGATTACGGCAGGCGCCAGTCGACGGGCTGTGCGCCCTGCCGGAGCAGCAGGTCGTTGGCCCGGCTGAACGGCCGGGACCCGAAGAAGCCACGGTCAGCCGAGCGGGGCGACGGGTGCGTGGACTCGATCACCGCCGCACCGTCCAGGAACGGCCGCAGGCTACGTGCGTCCTGACCCCACAGGATCGCGACGAGCGGCTTGCCCCGCCCGGCCAGCGCCCGGATCGCCTGCTCGGTGACCTGCTCCCAGCCCTTGCCCCGGTGCGAGCCGGGCTGGCGCGGCGCGGTCGTCAGCGCCCTGTTCAGCAGCAGGACGCCCTGACTCGTCCAGGGGGTCAGGTCGCCGTTGGCGGGCCTGGGCAGATCGAGATCCGCGCTCAGCTCCTGGAAGATGTTCTGCAGGCTGCCGGGAAGCCTGCGCACCTCGGGGGACACCGCGAAGCTGTAGCCGATGGCCATCCCCGGCGTCGGGTAGGGATCCTGCCCGACGATCAGCACCCGCACCTCGTCGAACGGCTGCTGGAAGGCCCGCAGCACATGTGGTCCGGCCGGCAGGTAGGTGCGGCCCGCGGCGATCTCGGCGCGTAGGAAGTCACCCATGGCCGCGATCTGGTCGGCGACCGGTTCGAGAGCCTGGGCCCAGCCTGGTTCGACAAGTTCCTGCAGTGGTTGCGCCGACATGGCTGATCAGCCTACGTCGCACCGCCTCCCGTCACGGGACCGGGCCGGGCGGGGCCGGGCGGGGCCGGGCCGGCATCCGCGAGTAGGGAAATCCCTACTCCCATGACGGCGGCAGGCGGGATGGCGTGGTGGTGAGCGTTTTCCCTACGGTGAGCACATGGTCAGGAAGCTGCTCTCGCCGTGGCGAACGGTGCGTACGTGGTACGGCGTCGTGCACGGCGTGCTCGACCTGTTCATCGGCACGGTCTCGTTCGTCCTTGTGATCACGCTTCTGGCGGTCTCCGCCTCGCTGCTGATCATTTTTCCGGTGGCACTGCCGTTCATCTGGTCGCTGTTCGTCAGCGCCAGCGTCATCGGAGCACTGGAGCGGTCGCGGGCCGCCGCCCTGCTCGACATCCATCTACCGTCACCGCACGCGCCGTTCACCAGCCGCAACTGGTTGAGTCGCCTCGGTCAGCGATCCAGGTCCGCCAGCCGCTGGCGCGAGATCGCCTACTGCCTGTTGCTGATGCCCATCGGAGTGATCAGGCTCGCGGTGCTGACCACGGTGTGGAGCGGATCCTTCGCGCTGCTGATCCTGCCGCTCTACCTCGGTGCGTTGCCGGGTGACAGCGCCGAGTTCGGCCTGTTCGAGCTGTCTGGTGTCAGTGGTGCGCTCGCCGGCAGCGTCACCGGGGCCATCGGGCTGCTCGTCGCCGCACCCTGGGCAACCGTCGCGCTCACGACGGCCAGTGGTCTGATCGTTCGCGCGCTCCTCGGTCCCTCTCCCGAGACCGAGCTGCGCGAGCAGGTCACCCGGCTCGAGGCCAGCCGCACCTCGGCCGAGGCCGGGCGGTCCGCCGCGGTTGACAGCGCCGAGGCCGAACGGCGACGCATCGAGCGTGACCTGCACGACGGGGCGCAGCAACGACTCGTCGCGCTGGCGATGGACCTCGGCATGGTCCGGGAGAAGTTCGACCGGGACCCCGAACGCGCCCGCCAGCTCGTCACCAACGCACACCAGGAAGCCAAGGCCGCGCTGGCCGAGCTGCGTGATCTCGTCCGGGGCTTCCACCCGGCGATCCTTGAGGACCGCGGCCTCGACGCGGCACTGTCCGCGGTGGTGGCCCGCTGCCCGATCCCCGTTCAACTCGACATCACGGTCGACCCCCGACCACCGTCCACCGTCGAGAGCGCGGCGTACTTCATCGTCGCCGAAGCACTCACCAACGTCACGAAACACTCGCAGGCCTCGGCGGCGAAGGTTTCCATAGCCCGGCGCGGCGACCTGCTCGTGATCGACATCAGCGACAACGGCCGCGGTGGCGCCACCCTGGCCGGGGGAACCGGCCTGCAGGGCCTCGACGAACGGGTGCGCGGGCTCGGCGGATGGATGCAGGTGCTGAGCCCGCCAGGCGGGCCGACCTCGGTTCTGGTCGAGCTGCCATGCGGATCGTGATCGCGGAGGACTCGGTGCTGCTGCGCGCCGGTCTCGTCCGCCTGCTGGCAGACGCCGGCGAGGACGTGATCGCCGCGGTGGGAGACGCCGCGCAGCTGATCGAGGCGGTCGAGCGGCACGCCCCCGATCTGGCCATCGTCGATGTGCGCATGCCGCCGACGTTCGCCGACGAAGGCGTTCGTGCCGCGATCGAGGTCCGTCGCCGCTGGCCCGGCGTGGGCATCCTCCTGCTGTCGCAGTACGTCGAGGAGCGCTACGCCACCGACCTGCTCACGGGCGACAACGGGAAGCTCGGCTATCTCCTGAAGGATCGGGTGGCCGACGTGGGCGACTTCGTCGAAGCGGTGCGGCGGGTCGGTGACGGCGACACGGTCCTCGACCCCGAGGTCGTCGCGCAGCTGCTGGCGCGCAGCCGCCGCCGCGATCCGCTCGACCGGCTCACCGCCCGCGAGCGCGAGGTGCTGCAGCTCATGGCCGAGGGCCGCACCAACAGCGCCATCGCTCATCACCTCGTCGTCAGCGACGGTGCGGTCGAGAAGCACGTTCGCGGCATCTTCGCGAAGCTCGACCTCGCACCCACCGACCACGACCATCGCCGTGTGCTCGCCGTACTCCAGTGGCTGGGGGCCCCGTGATCACAGAAACACGACCAGTGCCGGCGCCGCGACCTCCGCATCGCTCCGGTGCACGCGCGGCGTGGATCGCGTTCGGCAGCGTCGTCGCCGTCACGACGCTCGTCTACGGCGCCGTCTCGTTCATGCAGCTGTGGGCCTTCGACCGCTCGAACACGCGTGGCGTGTTCACTCAGGATGTCCGCTCGCTCGACGTGCACAACGGCGCGGGAAGCACGCGCATCGTGGCAACCGACGCCGATGAGATCGTGGTCGAGGCGAAGGTCACCTACGGCCTGCGGAAACCGAGGAACGAGTCGTGGGTCGACGGTGAGAAGCTCGTGGTCCAGGCCTCGTGTCACCCTTTCCTCAGCCAGTGGTGCGGCGTCGACTACACGATCCGGGTGCCCGCCGACGTCGCGGTCCACGTCCGCGGCTCTGGTGGTGGGGTACGTGTCGAGGGGATCGACTCCGCGATCGACGTGTCGTCGTCCGGCGGTGGGGTGCGGGTCGACGATGTGGGTGGGCCGTTGCGCCTACGCTCCAGTGGCGGCGGGATCACCGGCCAGCGCCTGCGGTCCGAGATGGTCGACGTGTCGTCGAGCGGCGGCGGTGTGCGCCTCACCTTCGCCTCGGCCCCGAGCGACGCGGTGGTGCGGTCGTCGGGCGGAGGGGTCACCGTGGTGGTGCCCGACACCGGCGAGCCGTACAACATCCGCGCCTCGTCGAGCGGTGGATCGGTGCGCACCAGCGAGGTTCGCCATGATCCGTCCAGCCCGAGCCGGATCGACGTCGGTTCGAGCGGTGGTGGCGTGACCGTGCGCTACCCGGACGACGCGCGCGACTGACGACCTGCCGGGAGGCGAAACGAGGCTGCCGTCGGAGATCCGTCCCGTTCTCACCCGATACTGGCATCAGGCGCCGGGCTGCCTGCGCGAGGCTGACGGGAGAACGGTGAGATCGTGACGACGAACCTGCCGGGCACGCCGGACTTCCCGCAGACGGCTCCCCCGCCCCTGGCGCCGCCCGCTGGTTGGCCAGCTGACGATCTCCCGCTGAGCCGGGAGGACCTGCAACGGTTCCGGACGGCGCTGGCAGCCGTGGCGCCGGACCGGACGTCGGCGGAGATGCTGCTCGGCGAGATCGACGTCCCGCGGACACGCCTGCCGTCGTTCCACAGCACCCCGGAGCACGCCTGGTTCGAGGTTTTCCAGACGCTTGAGGCCGGAGTGGTCGCCCAGCCCTGCCGGCGCCTGCTGGCGGCTGTCCTCGTCCGCTACCCGGCCAATCGCGTCTTCCTCGATCTTCACGACCGCCATGTGGCCGGGCGGCGAGCGGACGCCACCGGGTCACGACCCGTCCCGGCCGGGGCGTCCACACCGCTGCCAGCGCCGACGCCGTCCCCGCCGACGGTGTTCCTGTCGCATGACCGGGCGGACCAGGGCAAGGTCCAGGCGTTGGCCAACCTGCTGACGGACGCAGGCCTCACCCCGTGGCTCGGGTCCGAGCAGGTGACCGGAGGCTCTCGGCGGGATCTGGCCGTTCGCCGGGCGGTGCTGGACTGCGACTTCTTCGTGCCGTGCCTGTCAGCCACCGCGCTGGCCCGGCCCAGCCAGCTCCACCGGGAGATCAGGATCGCGCTCGATCACGCGGACGAACTCCCCGACCACGAGGTGTTCATCGTGCCCGCACGGCTCGACGAGTGCGACCCCCCATCGGCTCTACAGGAGTACCGGTGGGTCGACCTGTTCACGGCGGATGGGTTCCGTCAACTGACCCGGGCACTGCGCGCGCCGACACCGAGCGCCCGCAACAGGCGTTCCGGGCCGTCGGGCCGGTAGAACCGAACCGGTTCGAGATGGTCGAGCCGGACGGGCAGCGCGCAGTGCTCGTCCAGCAGGACCGGTATGACGAAGATCCGGCCTTCCGGCATCTCCTCGGCCACGTCGAGTGCCAGGCGGAGCTGCCGATGCAGATCCCCGGCCCGGTCGACGGATCTCGTGGACAGGCACACCAGGACGAAGCCGCTCTGCCGGATCGTCCGCCGCATCTCGAGCCGGCGATCCGCCCCTGCGAGCAGATCGACGTTCGCCCGCCACGGGTGGAGACCCGCCAGCGTCAGGTGCCCTTCGACGAGACTGGCCGCCCGCTCGTCGGACTCGTCGTGGGCGATGACCACGGTGAAGGGAGCGCCGACGCCTTCGGCCGCCGCCCGGCGCCGAAGCGGCCCGTCGAACAGCGGGCGGCGGCCAGCGGCCTCGTGCGGCAACCGGAACACGGCCGCGGTCTCGGTCAGGTCGGCGATCTCCGTGAGGAAGCGCTCCCCCGAGGCCATGGTGCCCGGCGGGACACCCAGGTCATAGGTGCGGTTCAGCCAGTCGAGGCTCATAGTCGTGATGTTGGTCCATGCTGTGTGCAGCTCGTCGCCCAGCGGGCGGGCGACCGCCGCCCCGCCGGCGAAACCGGTGCCCGCCACCGCCGGAGTGATGGCCGCGGCAGCCCGCTCGCCCAGGTCCGAGCCGATCGGCGCGGCGGACGCCAGTGAGATCCGGACGCGAAAGACCTGGTCCACGTAGCGGCGCACCGCCGCTTCGTACAGCGGCCGCGCCGCCACGGCGAACTGGTCCGCGGGGAACGGCCGCGGACTCACCGGCGACGTGGCGTCCCGGGAGAGGGCGGCGTACTGGCCGGCCAGTGTCGTCAACGCCGCCTTCTCGCCCGGCTTCAGCCGGTACGGCTCGATACAGACGCCCAGCAGCGTGCCTTCCGGCCTGGCCAGCAGCTGTTCCCAGACCGCCTGCCAGTCGCCGCCGCCGGTGTAGGGCGAGACGGCGACACACACCCTGCGCTCCGCCCGCCGCGACCAGGACCAGGCGACAGCCTTGCGGATCTCGACCATTCCCTCGCCGCACGGGTGCAGTGGAGCAAGCAGGTACGCGACCGCGGCCGGGTCGAGCACCGGCGTGACGCGGACATGGGCCGGCGCGCCGGCCAGCCGGTCCCGCAGCGTCAGTGCCCGGCGGACGGCGGAGCGCCGGTCAAGGTCGTAGGTCTGCGCGAGCAGAACACAGGTCAGCCACTCCGAGCCCGGGAAGGCTATGTACCGGACCTCGAAACGCATGGGGCCGGCGACATCCCACAGCCCGGCCAGCCACACCTGTTCCGCCGCAGCCGCCTCTGCGGCGCCGACCCCCACCGGCCTGACCGGCTCGACCTCCGCGGCGGCCCAGGCCCAGTGGCCACCCGCGGCGCCGGAGACCACGTGGACGCCGTCATCTCGTCCGGTAGTCATCGCCGTCGTTCCCGCGACCGAACACGTTGCCGGTATCCGGCCCGGCCGGGGCGCTCGGCGGCCAGCTGGAGGCACGCTCGAAAGCCCACCCGGGCCCGCCTTCCGGTACCTCGCTCGGAGGCTGGGACGGAGGCGGCGGGAACGGCGGCGGTGGGAAGGCCTGCTGGTCAGCCGTGACGGGATCATGCTGCGGCAGCGGAGCGTACGTCGCCGCCTGGTGTGATGTGCCCGGCCAGCTCGGCCCCGACTGGTGGGCCTGCTGTGACGGTCGAGGCGCCGGCTGGACCAGAGGCGGCTGGACGAGAGGCGGCTGGAAGGGCGACGGTGCCATGCTCGGCGCCGTCGGAATGCCGCTGCGTTCCTGCGGGTGCGGGAAGCCGAACTCGAGCGGCACGTCGCGCTGCTCGTAGGCGACGAACAGCCCTTCCCGGCAGGCGGCGTGCACAGCCTCCCGCATGGCCCGTGGGCGCTCGGTGCGCAGCATGCGCAGTTCGGGACTGATGCGCCCGAGCACGCCAGCGAGGAGATCGGAATAGAACTGCCAGATCAACTGCCCGCCGCGGCGCGAGCGCCACATCATCCAGCCGAGATACAGGCTCGTGCCGTAGGCGAAGACCGAGACGTATGTGACGTAGAAGTTCTCCTGCAGCACGAGACGGTAGCGCACACCGTCACGCGGCGAACCGGTTTCGAACGGCCTCACCTCAAGACCGATCGGCATCCTGCGCATCCGAAGCGCGCCGGCGATCTGACTGTAGGTGGACGCCGCGCTGTCGGCCCGGTCAGCGAGAAGAACCCGCCATTCCGCGACCGGCTCGGGAACACGCATTCCCAGCAGCACCACAGCGAAGCTGACAACGGAAACCAGCGCTCCGAAGAGCATGAGGCCCGCGGCCGTGCTCTCGCTGCCAGCAACCGCCACGAACACCGCGAAAGCAAGGAAGATCAGGTAGATAATTGCGCTCGCGACGGCGGCGTTCAGCCCCATCCATACCAGCACCCGAACGCTCACGCTCTCGTCCAGAGCGGTTTCGACATCGCCATACCTGAGCGTCTTGTCGAGATATGCGACGTCAGAATTGCCGCCGTCCCAGCCTGGGACCGGCACCGCCCACCGTGGCGGCACATCCGACTGCGAACCCTGCTGATCGACCATTGTGGCCCCGTTCCACGTCAGTCGCTCCACCTGCGATCAGGCGATCCGGCCGCTGACGGACCGATCGCCGATGTCGCGACCTTACGTCCCTTTCTGAACACACTCGCCACGAGGGCCGGGTGAGCGGATTCGCACCGCCGGAAATTGTCAGACCGAGCACGGTCGAGGCCACCACCAAATACACCCGCGCGTTGCCGGCGGCGGACCCGAATGCCCGAAGCCCCACGCGGCGGCCCCGATCGGCGGCTTCCGTCCGTCGAACGCATGCCCGCAGGTCGCAGGCCCGGTAACCATCAAGGCCCTACGCACCCACGCCGAGCCGACACCCGAGCCGATCCGATGACGCCGCACAGCAACACCTGACCGGGGCAGAGCGCACCACGTTTGCCGAGTAGCTACCGGTAGGCCGCCGCGAGGGTTTCCGGTGGAGTTCGCAGGATATTCTCGCCGGCCTCCGGGTGGGTACGCCACGACGGATACTCCGCCGGCAGACAGGTGCAGGGCCCCGCCGACAGCTGCAGGGCCCGTCAGACATCGCGGCGTTCCAGGAGCGCCGCGCCGGCGAGCAGTGCGCCGGCGGCCCACAGTGCCAGGACCCCGAGGCCCGTCCAGGGGCCGATGTCGAGGTCGGCGCCGGTCGCCTGCACCGCGAGCCCGGCGCTCGCCGGGCCGATCTGGCGCAGGTGCCGTTGCCAGGCCGGGTCGGCGACCGCGGCGGTGACGACCGGCAGCACGTACAGGAGCGCGAGGACGGAGCCCACCCCGGCGGCGGAGCTGCGTACGCAGGTCACGATGCCGAGGCTCAGCAGTCCGATGAGAACCAGGTAGAGCACCGAGCCGACGGCCGGGCGCGCGGCGACGGCGTCCGCGGGCAGCGCCAGCCGGGCGGCCAGGAGGCAACCGGCCACCGCGATGGTCGCCGCGGCTGCCAGCACGCCGGCGACGACCACCGCCTTGGCGGCCAGCACACAGCTGCGCCGGGGAACAGCCGTCAACGTCACCGTGACCAGGCCGGTGGCGTACTCGTCGCCCATCACCAGCACCCCGAAGACCGCCACCAGTGCCTGGCCGAGCAGCACCCCGGTGAGGCCCAGCTTCGGCAGGTCGGTGCCGGGCAGCGGGTCGGTGGCCGCGGCCACCGCCGCGCTGAGCGCGACCATGCTCACGACCATCGTGACGAGCAGCGCGGGCAGGCCGGGTGATGTGCACGCCTTGGTCCACTCGGCGCGCAGCGCGTACCTCATGCGTCCCGCCAGCGCAGCGCGACCGCGGCCACGGCGAGTGCCACCACCGCCCAACCGGCGAGAACCGCCAGACCCGCCCACGGCGCGAGTGGGAAGTACCCGTCCGCCGGCGTGTAGAGATTCGCGACCTGCGGGTACTCCGGTGCCGACTGCTGCAGCGCGAACCCCGCGGCCGGGGTGACCCGCAGCAGCCACCGCGCCGCGTCGACGGGCAGGATCGTCACGGCGAGCAGGTACGGCAGCACGACGAGGACCACCGCCGCCGTGATGGCCGTGACGCCGCGTCGCAGCAACGTGCCGAGGCCGAGCGCCAGGATCGCGGCGAGGGCGAGCAGGGCGGCGGTGCCGGCCACGACGCGCAGCTCCGTCAGCATCGGCACCGGGTGGACGTACACGCCGTTGCCCCGCAGCACCCGCTGCCCGAGGGTGACGACGGCCGCGGCGGCGGCGAGGCCCGTCACGAACATGGCCCCGCTGACGACAGCCGCCTTCGCGGCCAGCACCCGCCCCCGGCCGGGACTGGCCAGGAACGTCGTCCGCAGCAGCCCGCGGCGGTACTCGGCGGTGACGAAGACGCAGCCCACGACAACCGCCACGATCAGCCCGACGAACGTGCCGACCAGGGTCTGGCTGATCGACACGCCGAGCCCCGCCGCACCCGCGACGGCGGGGGCGATGTCGCCGGAGCCTCTCAGGCGCAGGGTGTCGCCGTCGCGTTCGAAGCCCTCGGCACCGCTCGTCGGCCCGTCACCGGGGTCGCCAGCACCGCCAGGGTCGCCGGCCGCACCGATGACGTCCGGCTGCCAGGCGGTGCCGGTCCAGCCGTCCCCGGTCGAGAGGTGGTCGAAGGTTCCCGTCGCCTGGCTCGGCCCGCCCATGGCACCGGACGCCAGCCCCGCGTGGACCGCCTCGGTGTACTGCGGCGACGTGACGAACAGCCCCACCTGGGCGGTCGCCGGCAGGCCGGGCAGCCGGGCGGTGCCGATGGTGACCCACCGGACGCCGTCGGCCGACTCGGAACCCGTGACGGTGTCCCCGGCCCGGCTCAGCCGCAGCCAGCGCGGGTGGTCAGCGGTGGCGGCATCCGGCCCGCCGGCGAGGTCGTGGGTGTAGTCGTACTGCATCCGGGCGCCATGGGCACCGGTCATCATGACCGCGGCGTAGGTCGAGCCCTGGCCGGTGTCCGCCCTGACGATCAGGCCGGCCTTGGCCCACGGCGCGACCCCGTGCCTCGGCCCGTCCGCGCCGCCTCGGCCGCTGGGGCTGCCCGGGTCCCCGGTGCCGTTCCCGCTGTTCGGATCCCCCCTGTCATCGCGGCCGTTCGGGCCACCGCCGGGGAGGATGCCCGTCATGCCGGTCACCCGGACGGTGATGCTGCCGTCCCCGGCGAGTGCCTGGTGAAGGAACGTGAAGCTGTCCGTCACCTCCTCGCCGCCGGGACCCAGCGGAAGCTCGCACCCGGAGCCGGGGCCGTGTCTTCCACACGTCCCCTCCATCCCGGGCATCACCCCGAGCGCCACGATGAGCCCGGCGGCGGCGACGGTGGCGAGTACCCAGCCACGGACGGTCCGGAACTTCGTCCACTCGGCGCGCAGCGTGTTCGCGAAGCCGTTCACCGTCCCTCCCCCGCCACGGTGGCCCGGTACTCGACCGCGTCCCGGGTGAGGTTCAGGTAGGCGTCCTCCAGCGTCGCCCGGTGGGCGGTGAGCTCGGAGAACGGCACGTCGTGCCGGCCGAGCAGCCCGGCGATCTCCTCGGCCGACAGACCGGCCACCACAAGGGCGTCTGGCCCGGCCGGCGTGACGGAGCCGCCGCCGGCCGCCAGGACCGCCGCCTCCAGGACCGCAGCCGCCGGGCCGCCCGCGGTCGTCCGCACCGTGACCCGGCCGTCCGACACCGCGGCCAGCAGCTCCGCGACGCCGGCGTCCGCGAACACCTTGCCGCGGCCGACGACGACCACCCGGTCGGCGATGTCCTCCAGCTCGTTCATCAGATGGCTGGAGACCAGGACCGCACGCCCGGCGTCGGCGAGTGCCCGGGTGAAGCGGCGCATCCAGATGATTCCTTCGGGGTCCATGCCGTTGAACGGCTCGTCGAGCATGAGCGCGGGCGGGTCGCCGATCAGCGCGGCGGCGATGCCGAGCCGCTGCCGCATGCCGAGGGAGAATCCGCCGACCCGGCGACGGGCGACTGATGTCAGCCCCGCCTCCTGGAGAACCTCGTCGACGCGGCGCGCGCCGAGCCCCTGGGAGTGCGCGAGCCACAGCAGGTGGTTGCGAGCGGTGCGGCTGGGGCCGACGGCGGAGGCGTCGAGGAGCGCGCCGACGTGCCGCAGCGGGTTGCGCAGCTCGCGGTAGGGGCGCCCGCCGATGAGGGCCTCGCCGGAGTCGGCGGTGTCGAGGCCGAGGATGACCCGCATCGTGGTCGACTTACCTGCGCCGTTGGGCCCGACGAAGCCGGTGACCTGCCCCGCCGGGACGGTGAAGGTCATCCCGTCGAGCGCGGTGACCGCACCGAACCGTTTCCGTAGGCCGTTCACGTTGATCATAGAGGGAGTTCTAGCCACCCCGCGGTGTCAGGCCGGTGCCGCCGGACGACACCGGGCTGACACCGCCCGCCTGGGATGGTGGTGCGATGCGCGTCCTGGTGGTGGAGGACTTCGAGATCCTGGCCCGTGCGATCCAGAGCGGGCTGCGGCGCGAGGGGATGGCGGTCGACGTCGCGCCCGACGGCGACGACGCGCTGGCGCGCCTCGCGTCCACCCGGTACGACGTGGTGGTGCTCGACCGCGACCTTCCCGGTACGCACGGCGATGACGTGTGTCGGCGGATCGTCGTCACGTGCCCGGCCAGCCGGGTCCTCATGCTGACCGCGTCGAGCACGGTCCGGGACCGGGTCGACGGGCTCGGTCTGGGTGCCGACGACTACCTGACGAAGCCGTTCGACTTCGCGGAGCTGGTGGCCCGGGTCCGCGCGCTGGCCCGCCGGCCGACCGCACTGGTTCCGCCGGTGCTGGAACACGGGGATCTGACCCTCGACCCGGGCCGGCGGGTCGCGTCGCGAGCAGGGCGGCGCCTCGACCTCAGCCCCAAGGAGCTCGCGCTGCTGGAGTGCCTGCTCGCCGCGGCGGGACGTCCGGTGCCTGCCGAGGAGCTGCTGGAACGGGTGTGGGACGAGGCGGCGGACCCGTTCACGACGGCGGTGAAGACGACGGTCCGCCGGCTGCGGGCGAAACTCGGTGATCCGCCGGTGGTCCACACGGTGCGCGAGGGCGGCTACCGGATCGGCGAGCCCTGATGACCCGGCGCCGGCGGCTGTGGGCACCGTTGATACGGACACAGCGGTTGCGGACACAGCTGATGCTGCTCTACGCCGTCCCTTTCTTCGTGTCCGGGGCGACGTTGCTGACCGCGGCGCTGGTCGGGACGAGGGTGTCGGTGCCCGCGCCCGCGGCGGGTGAGCCGGTCGGGGTCGGGCCCGCGGCGCGGCCGGACACGACGACACAGTTCCCGTTCCTCGTCTGGCTGGTGATCATGATCGTGCTGGCCGTGGCCTCCATCGGGGTGGGCTGGCTGGTGTCGGCACGGTTCCTGCGGCCCCTGCGCGCGATCACCACGGCCGCAAGGGACATCTCGGCGAGCAACCTGCATCGCCGGCTGGGGCCCACCGGCCGCACCGACGAGTTCGCGGAGCTCGCCGCGACCCTCGACGACCTCTTCGCACGCCTGGAGGCCTCGTTCGCGTCACAGCGGCGCTTCGTCGCGCACGCGTCGCACGAGCTGCGCACGCCGCTGGCAGCGCAACGTACCGTGCTCCAGGTCGCCCTCGCCGACCCCGGCACGACCGTCGACTCGCTGCGCGCCACCTGCGAGGAGGTGCTGGGACTGGGCACCGTCCAGGAGCAGCTGATCGGCTCGCTGCTCACCCTGGCCAGCGGTCAGCAGGGCGTGGAGCGGCCGGAGTCGTTCGACCTGGCCGACCTCGCCCGGCAGGTGCTCTCCCGCCGGCCGGCGATCCGGCCCGCCGAGCTGACTGTCACCGCGTCCCTGGGCTCGGCACTGGTCTCGGGCGACCCGAGGCTCGTGGAGAGCCTGCTGGCGAACCTCGTCGACAACGCGATCCGCTACAACCGGCCGGGCGGCCTGGTCGAGGTGAGGACGTCCACCACCGCGGGCGGGGCCAGCCTGATCGTCCGCAACTCGGGGCCGGTCGTGCCGCCGACGGAGGTGGGCCGGCTCTTCGAGCCGTTCCAGCAGCTGGACGGCCGGCGGATCCGGCACGGCGACGGGCACGGCCTGGGCCTCGCGATCGTGCGGGCCGTCGCCGACGCGCACGGAGCGACCCTGGTCGCGACGGCCCGGCCGACCGGCGGGCTGGACATCGAGACCACGTTCCCCGACCGCGGGGCCGGCGGCGAGGACGTCGCGCGGAACGACTAGCTGCTGTTGACCCGCCGGTTGCTGTTGACCCGCCGGGTCCGCCCGCTGCCGCCCGGTATCTCGCCCGGCCGGCATCGTCGCGCGGGGATCAACGAGGTTCGTCGCCGCGCAGCGTGACGCGCTGGATCACGCGGTGCGCGTCGCCGAAGTCGCCGGCGACGGCGTGCTGGGTCGCCCGGTTGTCCCAGAAGCCGATGGTCCCCTCCTGCCAGTGGTAGCGCACCGTGAACTCCGGACGCACCGAGTGCTGGTAGAGGAACGCGAGCAGGGCATCGCTCTCCGCGCGGTCGAGCTCGGCGATGTGCGAGGTGAAGCCCGGGTTCACGAACAGCGACTTCTTCCCGGTCTCCGGATGCGTGCGCACGACGGGGTGCGTGGCCGGCTCGAGCCTGACGAAGGTCTCGCCTTCCCAGCGCCCTTCGCCGACGAGGTCGAGGATGCCCTTGAACTGGGCCTCGCCATTGTGCACGGCGGTCAGCGTGCCCAGGAACTCCTGCAGCGCGGGGCTGAGGGCGGCGAAGGCGGCTTCCTGGTTGGAGAACAGCGTGTCGCCGCCGGCCGGGGGCACCACGACCGCCCGCAGGATCGAGCCGAGCGGCGGGCGCTTCACAAAGGTGACGTCGGTGTGCCAGTCCAGTCCGCGCGAGACGGTGCCGACCCTGCCGTAGGCCGCGGCCAGCTCCCTGGCCTTGCTGTAGTCGATCTCGAACACCTCGGGCTGCCCGTCCAGACCGGGGATGACCGGGTGGCCCTCGGTCGGCTCACCGAAGCGCCGCGCGAACGCGAGGTGCTCCGCCGGCGTCAGGTGCTGGCCCGGGAAGAACACGACCTTGTAGTGCAGCCAGGCCGCCCGCACCGCGGCGACCTCCCGCTCGTCGAGCGCGCGGACGTCGAGGCCCCGGATCTCGGCGCCGATGTTGCCCGAGAGCGGGACGATCTCGAACAGCGGCTCGGCCACCGCGGTCGCGGCCGCGGCCTGCTCCTGGCCCGCGGTGTCCGTGCCTGCGCCGGTGCCTGTGTCAGCTGTGAGAGTCATGGCTTGATCTCCTTGGTCGGCCGGCCGGGGACCGGGTCGGAAAATATTCCGCTATCTCGATCGGATTAGTCAAGATTGCGCCACCACCGTCGACGGGCCGCGAGCCGTCCACACCGGCACCGATGGGCCATACCCGTGCGCACCGGGCCGACACCGTCGACGACGAGGTCCGGGAGGTCACGGACCCCTGGCCGTCACAGGACTGCAGCAACCTGCGGGTTGACAGGCGGGACACCGACGGGTCAGCAATATTTAGTATATGCATCGAATAAGTAGACAAGGCTGGCGGCCATGCCAGCCTGATCACCGGTGATCATGAACAACCCACGCGAGGAGTACAGCCGTGTACATCTCCGCTCGCGCCGAGTACGCCATCAGGGCGATGCTGGCCCTCGCTGTCGCGCACCCGGACCGGGTCGCCGCCCCCGCACTGGCCGCGAGCGAGGAGATCTCGCTCGCCTACCTGCAGGCGATCCTGCTGGATCTACGTCGAGCCGGGCTGCTGTTCAACCGACGGGGAGTGGACGGCGGATACAGCCTGGCCCGCCCGACCGACAGCATCACCGTGGGTGACATCCTGCGGGCCACCGGCGGAGCCCTGACGAGCGTTCGCGGCGAGCCGGCCGAGCGAGCCACCTACGACGGGGCCGCCCGCGGGCTCAGCCGGGTCTGGCTGGCCGTGGATGCCGCCATCCACGACGTTCTCGATCGAGCCACCCTCGCCGACGTGCTGGCCGACAAGGTCTCCATCTAGGCGAAGTCGCCGCACGCCAGACACCTGGCGCCAAGGCCACCCGAACGGGGTCGGATCGCCGCCATGGTGGTCTAATCACTACCGAACACGATCTCGCCCCATCAAATGGCGGGGTTGCATCACCCACAGCACCCGACTCGCCACCACTGGAAACCTAGCTTCACATCCTTACCGACCAACTCTTGAAAGTCGGTCGATTAAGTGGGATATGTAGTCCTGGTCAGCGCACGCGAGCCGATCTGTCACGCAGGTACACCGCGAGGTGCACCTGCGCGGCACCGTCATCTCGCCTGTCGCTCCACCAGCGCGGGCCGCGGCAACGCGGCCCTACGGACAGCTCCCCGTGTCCATCCACACCATCATGATCCAGTTTCTGCCGAGCCTCGGGCTCGGAGATTCGCACGCGCGCAGACAGGTGCCACAGCAGGCGCCAGAGGAGGCCAGGTTTCCCATGAAGAACCGGTTCAGAGCGGTGGCGGCTCTGGCCCTAGTCGCCAGCCTGGCGATCTCCGCCTGCGGAGGAGGCGATGACGACGAAGCAGGCAGCGGCGGCGGTTCGGGCTCGTCCACGACGCTGCACATCGTCGGCTTCGCGGTGCCGGAGGCGGCGAACAAGGCCATCGCCACCGAGTGGAACAAGACCGAGGCCGGCAAGGGCGTGAAGTTCGAGACGTCCTACGGTGCCTCCGGCGACCAGAGCCGCGCGGTGGTGTCAGGCCTGAAGGCCGACTACGTCCACTTCTCCGTCGCCAGTGACGTCACCCGGCTGGTGGACGCCGGGCTCGTCGCCGACACCTGGGACGACGGCCCCACCAAGGGCATCGTGTCGTCGTCGGTCGTCGTGCTCGCCGTGCGCAAGGGCAACCCGAAGAACATCAAGGGCTGGGATGACCTGATCAAGCCGGGCATCGGCATCGTCACCCCCAACCCGGCCTCCTCCGGCTCCGCCCGGTGGAACGCGCTGGCCGCCTGGGGGCACATCGCCGCGAACGGCGGAACCGACGCCCAGGCCGAGGAGTACCTGACCAAGCTCTTCGCGAACGTGGTTTCGCTGCCCAGCAGCGGCCGTGACGCCACCACCGCCTTCCTGGGCGGCACCGGCGACGTGCTGCTCGCCTACGAGAACGAGGCCATCCTGGCCCGCCAGAGCGGCGAGGAACTCGACTGGGTCGTCCCTGACACCACCATCCTCATCGAGAACCCCGGCGCCGTCCTCACCAAGGCCGACCCGAAGGCCAAGGAGTGGTACGACTTCGTGCTGAGCCCGGAGGGCCAGCGCCAGTTCGCGCTCAAGGGCTTCCGCCCGGTCATCGACGGAGTCAAGGTCGACGAGGTCGAAGGCGCGCTCGATCCGAAGAACCCGTTCCCGACGCCGAAGAAACTGCTCACCGTCAAGGACGACTTCGAGAGCTGGTCGGCCCTGTCGAAGAAGTTCTTCGCCGAGGACACCGGCATCGTGGTCAAGGTGATCGCCGCCTCGGGCAAGGCCAAGTAGCACTGTGACATCGACAACCGTCACCGGGCGCCGATCCGCGGGAGACCGCGGGTCGGCGCCCGGCGGGCTGCCGCTGACCCGGGTGTCCGGTGTGGGCCTCGGTGTGGCGATGCTGTGGTTCAGCCTGCTCGTTCTCATCCCGCTGGCGGCGGTCGCGGTGACGGCGTCGGAAGGTGGCTGGAGCCAGTTCTGGCGCACGGTCACCCAGGAACAGACCGCCGCCGCGATCGAGCTCACCGTCGGGACCGCCTTCCTCGTCACCCTGGTCAACATCGTGATGGGCACGGCGATCGCCTGGGTGCTGGTGCGGGACAGGTTCACCGGCAAGCGTGTCCTGGAAATCCTCATCGACATCCCGTTCGCCCTGCCGACAATCGTCGCCGGGCTGGTGCTGCTTTCCCTCTACGGCCCGAAGAGCCCACTGGGTGTGAACGTGGCCAACACCCGCACCGCGGTTTTCCTCGCCTTCCTGTTCGTCACTCTGCCGTTCGTCGTCCGCACCGTGCAGCCGGTGCTGGCCGAGCTCGACCGGGAGGCCGAAGAGGCGGCGGCCTCGCTGGGCGCGCGGCGGTTCACCATCTTCCGACGGATCATTCTGCCGGGCCTGACCCCGGCCATCGCGGCCGGAGCCGCGCTGTCGTTCGCCCGCGGCGTCAGCGAATACGGCTCACTGGTGCTGTTGTCCGGCAACCTGCCGATGCATACCGAGGTGGCGTCGGTGCGCATTCTCAGCAGCATCGAGAACGACAATCCCGAGAACGCGGCGGCGGTCGCGGTCGTCCTGCTGGCGATCTCGTTCGTCGTGATCGTCGCGGTGGACGTCCTGCAGCGGAGGATGGTGCGCCGTGGCTGACACACCCACGATCGAAGCGACCGCCGACCACCCGGCCGAGCACACGCCGCGGCCCGGCCGGGCCCGGCGGCGCGGCCGGCCGCCCGTGGGCCGGTACGCACTGCGGCTGGTCGTGATCGCCTATCTGTTCCTGCTCGTGGCGTGGCCGCTCTACCTCGTCGGGAAGAACACCTTCAACGACGGCTTCGACGACCTGCGCGCCATCCTGGACGACCCCGACACCGTCCACGCGCTGCGGCTCACCCTCACGATCGCGGTCGTCTCGGTGATCATCAACACGGTGTTCGGGGTGGGCATCTCGTTCCTCCTGGTCCGCTACCGGTTCCCAGGCAAGCGGCTGCTCAACGCCCTGCTGGACGTCCCGCTGTCGGTGTCGCCGATCGTGGTCGGGCTCGCGCTGATCCTGGTCTACGGCGGCCGGGACGGCTGGTTCGGGCCGACCCTCGAAGATGCCGGTCTCCAGGTCATCTTCGCCACCCCGGGCATGATCCTGGCCACCACCTTCATCGCCCTGCCGCTGATGATCCGGGAGGTGGTCCCCGTCCTCGAGGAGATCGGGGACGACCAGGAGCAGGCCGCCCGCAGCCTCGGCGCGAACGCCGTCCAGACGTTCCGCCGCATCACCCTGCCCGCCATCAAATGGGGCGTGGTCTACGGCGTCGTGCTGAGCCTGGCCCGTGCCCTCGGCGAGTTCGGCGCGGTCAAGGTCGTCTCCGGCAATGTCTCCGGCGACACCCGCACCGCCACCCTCGTCGTCGAGGAGAAATACCTGAACTTCGACCGGGGCGGCGCCTACGCCACCGCCTTCCTGCTGGCACTCGTCGCGGTGGCCTGCATCGTCGTCGTGTCCCTCATTCGTCCGAAGGATCCGAAGGAAAAGCGGTGAGCATCGAGATCACCAATGTCAACAAGCGCTTCGGCGACTTCGTGGCGCTCGACGACGTTTCCGTGAGCATTCCGACCGGCCAGCTCACGGCACTGCTCGGCCCGTCCGGCGGCGGCAAGTCCACGCTGCTGCGCATCATCGGCGGCTTGGAGCAGGCCGACACCGGACGGGTCGTGATCGAGGGCGTCGACGCGACGAACCTGCCGCCGCAGAAACGCAACGTCGGTTTCGTCTTCCAGCACTACGCCGCGTTCAAGCACCTGTCGGTGCGGCGCAACGTGGCCTTCGGCCTGGAGATCCGCAAACGGCCGAAGGCCGAGATCCGCTCGCGGGTGGACGAGCTGCTCGCCCTCGTCCACCTGGAGCAGTTCGCCGAGCGGCTGCCCTCGCAGCTTTCCGGTGGGCAGCGGCAGCGGATGGCCCTGGCCCGCGCGCTGGCCATCGAGCCGACGGTGCTGCTGCTCGACGAGCCGTTCGGCGCGCTCGACGCCAAGGTCCGCCGGGAGCTGCGCGACTGGCTGCGCCGCCTGCACGACGAGGTGCACGTCAGCACCGTGTTCGTCACCCACGACCAGGAGGAGGCCCTCGAGGTCGCCGACGAGATCGTGGTCATCAACGAGGGGCGGATCGAGCAGATCGGGTCCCCGGACGACCTGTACGACCGGCCGGCGAACGACTTCGTCATGAGCTTCCTCGGCCCGGTCACCCAGCTCGGGGACAGGCTCGTCCGGCCACACGACCTGCAGTTGCACACCGGGGATCCGGCCGCGGGCGACATCGGCGGGCAGATCGCCCGCATCAACCGGATCGGCTTCGAGATCCGCGTCGACGTCGCCACCACCGGCCAGCCGAGCCAGGACGTCGTCGTGACACTGACCCGCAACGAGTTCCGCGCGCTGGGGCTCGACGTCGGCGCCGCGGTCAACCTCCGGCTCGCCCCGGAAAGCCACACCACCCCGGCGCCCCCCAGGCAGCCCACCCCGGCCGACACAGCGAAAAGCCTCACGCCCTCGCACTGAGCCGCACGCCGCAGCGGGGCACGGCGGGTGCGGCGCAGCGGGCGCGGCGCGGCGGGTCTGCCTCGGGCCCGCCCGCCAAGCCCCCCCCCCGGCGCAGCCCACCTCGCCGGCTGCGCATTTGCGAGTCCGCAAGCCCCGAGGGTTTTGGTCGCCCCGAGCCTGTAGCGGAATCCCGAGACGCGGCGGATCCGGGCCACCGGCCTGGGCTTGGCGGAGCCGCGCCGATGGAAGGCGAACCCCACCCGCACGGCCACCCTCATCGAGGATCCCGCACCGCTGCACAGCAATAGCATTTCACCTCAAGAGCGACAAAAAGGGCGAAGATGCACCTGGCGACCCGCAAGAAGTAAGGGTTTCGGTCGTTCCGACGACCAAAATCCTTCACTCTTGCGACTCGTCAACCCGGGCCACCGGGCTCTCGGGTATCCGGCCGCGTTCTCGGAGCGGGAACCTCCCCGCCCACCCACTTGTCGATCTTGACTGGCGCCACCACGCGACAGGCCGTCCGGCGGTCAGGATCCCCAACTCTCTTGCGCCGCAGCAGCGGCGACCCGAGGCCCGGGATTCGGCCGCGGACTCCCTGTCGACCGAACCACTCAACCCCGCGCGGTTGCGGGCCAGGGCGAGCTTGGCATGGTTCGAGGCAGCTTGACGGCGACCCGCTTCAACCGGGCCCGAAAGACGCCCGCGAGAGCACGCCAACGCTTCAACCGCAGGCGTCGGCGCACAGGCGGGGCTGACAGCGATCCACACGCGCGGCACGCGACAGCAATTCACCAAAATGTCGACCGAAAAAGTGGGAAATTGCTGTCGAGCGGGCACGGATCATGGGAGAGTCCGAGCATGCGCTCGTGTCTCCTCGTGGGTCGGCCGTACGTCGACTTCGGACGGGTGACGAGCGCGGCCTGTCACGGCCTCTGACGCACCTCGCCGTTCCCCATCAGCTCCGGCCTTCGATGCCGGCTGCCCGAAGACGCATTCGTTCCTGCCTTCACGGAGACGACCGTGCCTTTGTCGCGCGCCCGTACCCGCCCGCTCGCGCGGGCCCTCCTCCTCACCGCCACGCTGGCCGCCGCCACGCTCGCCAGCACCACCACGACCGGAGCCGTCGCCGCACCGGCACCCACCGGCTCCACCAGCAGCACCGGGCCAGGCGCGGATGTCGTGCTCGACTGGTACGACATCACCGCGCAGACGGTCGCCGCGGCGGCCCTGCCAGCCCAGGTCACCAACAGCCGGATCTGGGCCGTGAGCTGGCTGGCCGCCGACCGGGCCATCGCCAGCCGCCCCGGTGGCCCCGGTGGCTCCGGCGGGCACGGCGGCCCCGGCCGGAATGACGCGGACTTCGCGGCGGCGGCTTTCGCGACCGCCATCCACGACGGGCTCGCCGCACAGGTTCCCGCCCGTACCGCCGAGCTGGACGCGGCGCTGACCGCCACGCTGGCGGAGGTCCCCGACGGGAAGGACGAAACCGCCGGGATCTCCGCGGGGCGCCGCGCCGCCCGGGCCCTGCTCGCCGAGCGGGCCGGTGACGGGCTGGACGTCGCCTCGGTGAACGCCCCCTACACCCCGCCGGCGGAGGCGCCGGGCATCTGGCGGCCGACGCCGCCGGCCTACGCTCCCGCCGTCGGATCCGGGCAGGGCAAGGGGCGGACGTTCCTGCTCGGCCCGGCGAACCGGTTCCGTCCCGGGCCGCCGGACCCGCTCGGTTCGCCGGCCTACCAGCGTGACCTCGCCGAGGTCCGGGCCGTCGGGTCCGTCGACAGCACGGTGCGCACCGCCGAGCAGACCGACGTCGCGAAGTTCTGGGCCCAGTCGTCCCTCGCCGGCTACACCGCGATCCTGCGCGGGCTCGTCGAGCAGGAGGGCACGCGGCCGCTGGCCTGGCAGACGCATCTGGTCGCCACCTTCCACCAGGTGACCATCGACGCCCAGATCGCCGGTTACGAGGCGAAGTACGTCTACACCCGCTGGCGCCCCGTCACCGCCATCCGCTTCGCCGACACCGACGGCGACCCGACGACCGTCGCGGACCCGAACTGGACGCCGCTCATCGCGACCCCGGCACACCCCGAGTACCCGAGTGGCCACGCCACCTATGCCGGTGCCGCGCAGCGGGTGCTGGAGGCGTTCACCGGCTCGGGCCCGGCGCGGCCGATCGCCGTCACCAGCGCCACCGCACCCGGCGTCACCCGGACCTACAGCTCGTGGCGGCAGGCGACCCAGGACAACATCGACGCCCGGGTCTGGGAAGGCGTCCATTTCCGCCACACCGACGAGATCGGCGCCCAGCTCGGCCGGACCGTCGCCGCCTACGACCTGCGCCGGATCGACCTCCGCTAGTCGGCGCGGGCGCGAAATCGCCCGTTGGAGCGGCCGACGGGCCCGAGCATCCCAGGAAGGGACGCGAAAATGAACGAGGGAAATCCGGAGAGCTCCGGACGCGAGCCGGGATCGACCAGCCGTCGAGGTTTTCTCGCCGGGTCGTTGGCGGCGGCGACCGCGGCGGCGACAGCCGGCCTGTCGACGATCCCGGGGCTCGTCTCGCCGGCGTCGGCGGCCACCCGGCCGAACATCCTGGTCATCGTCACGGATGACCAGCCCAAGGCGACGCAGTGGGCGACGCAGAAGACCTACGACTGGATTGCCGAGCAGGGTGTCCGGTTCACCAACGCCCACTGCACGACCCCGCTGTGCGCGCCCTCACGCTCGTCGATCTTCTCTGGTCGTTACGCCCACAACCACGGGGTGCGGGTCAACGCGAACCCCGGAAACCTGGGCCAGAACACCACCGTCCAGCGCTACCTGACCCAGGCCGGCTACCGCACCGGGCTGTTCGGCAAGTACCTCAACGGCTGGGACATCAACGCCAGCCCGCCGCATTTCGAGGAATGGGCGCTGCTGAAGCCGAGCTACGTCGACGGCACCTACAACGTCAACGGCACGGTCCAGACGATCAATGGCTATACCACCAACGTCCTCAGGAACCGGACGCTGAGCTTCCTCGACAAGGCCGCGACCGACACGCGGCCGTGGTTCGCCTACGTTGCTCCGTACGCCCCGCACGGGCCCAACACACCGGCCGCCCAGTACGCCGACACGGTCGTGCCGGAGTGGAACGGCCGGCCGGCGGTGCACGAGACCGACAAGAGCGACAAGCCGCCCTACGTGCAGAACTCGACCAGCACCCTCGCCGACGGCCAGGCGGTGCGGGAGCGGCAGCTGCGCACGCTGCTGTCCGTGGACGACGCGGTGCAGGCCTTCCGGGACAAGCTGGTGGCCCTCGGGCAGCTGGAGAACACGCTGGTCTTCTACGTCCCCGACAACGGGTACCTGTGGGGCGACCACGGCCGGGTCGCCAAGTCGGTTCCCTACACGCCGGCCCACGAGCTGCCGTTCTACGTGTCCTGGCCGGGCGGCGGCCTGGGTTCCGGAACGGTCGACAACCGCATCGTCGGGCACATCGACATCGCCCCGACGATCCTCGACGCCGCGGGAATCACGCCGAACACCCCGCAGAACGGCTTCTCGCTGCTCTCCTCCTCCAGCCGCGACCACATCCTGACCGAGTTCTGGAAGAAGGGCACCGCTGCCGGTGGTGTACCCACCTGGGCCTCCTATGTCAGCACCACCAGGCAGTACGTCGAGTACTACGACCTGCACGCCAATGCCAGCGGCCAGCAGGCCGGGACGGGGCAGGTGCTGTTCCGTGAGTACTACGACCTGGTGAACGACCCGGGCCAGCTGGTGAATCTCCTTTACAACGCGACGCCGGCGCAGGAGCAGGCTCTCGGCATCCCCGCCCTCGCCGCCCAGCTCACCGCCGACCGCGCGGCCTGACGGCCCGCGCAGGGCTCACTGATGGCGGTGGCCCGGCCCGACCCCACGGGACGGGCCACCGCGACCGGTCCGACGACGAGAAAACGAAGAGAAACCCATGTCTGCTTCCTGCTGCACCCCCGGCCGCGATCCCGGCACCGCCGGAGGCGTGGCGGCGCCCATCCGAGCAGCCGGCGCCCGCACGACGCGGATGATCAGGCTTCCCGGTGGGCGTTTCCTCATGGGTACCGAGGACGAGGAGGGCTACCCCGCGGACGGCGAAGGGCCGGTCCGGGAGATCGACCTGAGCCCCTTCGCGATCGAGGCGACGACGGTGACCAACACCCAGTTCGCCACGTTCGTCAAGGCGACCGGGTACGCCACCGACGCGGAGCGTCACGATTTCTCCTTCGTCTTCGAGGGCTTCCTTTCCGAAGAGGTCGCCACGAGCTCACCGGTCGTCCACGAGGTGCCCTGGTGGCATGCGGTGGCCGGGGCGTTCTGGAAACACCCCGAAGGGCCCGGCTCGTCCATCGCGTCCCGCCAGAACCATCCCGTCGTGCATGTCTCGTGGAACGACGCGCAGGCCTACTGCGCCTGGGCGGGCACCCGCCTGCCCTCCGAGGCCGAGTGGGAGTACGCCGCACGCGGCGGCCTGGAGCAGCGCCGTTACCCGTGGGGTGATGAGCTGATGCCGAAGGGCCGGCACCAGTGCAACATCTGGCAGGGCGTCTTCCCAACGGTGAACACGGGGGCGGGCGGCTATCTGGGCACCGCCCCGGCCAAGGCATACCGCCCCAACGGCCATGGGCTCTACAACGTCGTCGGCAATGTCTGGGAATGGTGCGGGGACTGGTTCAGCGCCGACTTTCACACCACCGGCCCGCGTTCGGATCCGACCGGGCCGCCCAGTGGCCTCGCCAAGGTCATGCGCGGCGGCTCGCACATGTGTCACTCGTCCTACTGCAACCGGTATCGCGTCGCCGCGCGCAGCTCGAACACCCCCGACAGCTCAGCCGGCAACATCGGATTCCGGGTGGCATTCTAGGCCACCCGACCGCGCGCATCCGCCATATGGCGGCCCACCGGGGATCCCGCGCCGGCGCGCCGCGCCGCGCCGCACCGCGCAAGCAATTCACGCCAACCACGGCAAACGAGGCACAGAGTCACCTGGCGATCCGCAAGAAGCGAAGATTTTGGTTGTTGTCGCAGCCGAAATCCTCGCTTCTTGCTCAGCAGCAATGGCTGCGCGCCCCGGGCGGCTATCCGACGGGACGCGGGACCCGCTGCGAAGCTGGGAACAGGACGGGACCCACCCAGCGACGGAGGTAGTCGCGCAGCTCCTGACCCATCCGGGGCGGGTCGGGCGGGACCAGGATCAGTGACTGCATGATCCGAAGCATGTGCTCGACGAGCTGATCGAGCATCTCGTCGTCGTAGCCGAGTTCCGCCCAGTTCACGCGCCGGTTGACCAGGATCGTGCGCACGCGGGCGATCTGGGCGGGTGCCATCATCCGCCGACTGAACGTGGTGGGATAGCCGCCGGCGAGCAGCAGCATGAGCAGCGGCTCGTCCGGAAAGCGCTCGATGATGAACGCCATCGCCTCGACGACGAAATCGGCGATGTCGTCGACGTCCGTGGGAAAAGTCGCCTCGAACTGTGCCACGAAGCGTTCCGCCGCGGCGTCTGACACGGCGGCGAAGAGTTCCTCGGTGCTCGTGAAGTAGCGGTAGACGGTCTTGCGGATGACACCGAGGTCGGTGGCGACGTTGGACAGGGTGGTTCCCGCCGCCCCGCGTAGCGCCACGCTCTGGATCGCGGCGTCGATGATGCGTTCGCGCGCCTGGGCGTCGTCGGCCGGCGGTACTCCGGCCCACCCTCTGCGACCCATGCCTGCCACTCCCTGCTGCCTGACCACGGCGCTGTGCCCTGACCGTCCGGACTGTCCTACCCGCCCTGGGCGGCCCCGCGGGTCAAGAAGTGTTCTTGCACTCTGTACCCCGGCCGCGCCCGCCCGTTGCCACGCGCCCCTCCGGGCCCCGAGACGCGGAGCGCCACCGAGCCGCCCGGGCGGCACCGGTCATCCCACCATCCTCCAGACGACCGGATCCGAAAACCACTACGCACAGCGATCGATCGATCTCCGGATTGGACGTTGCCCCAGAAGAAACATCGATCCATCATATGTGTCATTGTCCCCTCTGGAAGCTGGTGATGAGTGACTGCCCTGCCGGCACAGCACGTCAGGGGCGATCTCGACCGCGACGGGGGCAGTGACGGCGACATGCGGAACGGCGGCCGGGGCGGCGACCGGTACAGCGACGGCGACGCGCGGGCAGCGCGTGGCACGCCGCGAGGCTCGCCGTGGCGCGGGCCTCGCCCCGCCACGGCCACCCACCCCGAGCGCTCTCGTTCCCGCGCACCCACGACTGTGCTTCCCGATTTCTCCCGTTCCACATTTCCGTTATCCGCCGGCCCGAGGTGGTGATTCAACGCGATGCGCAGATGTTCCTGGACCGGCCGTCAGCGGGTCTCACAGGGCGGCAGGGCGGCACGGGGCGGATCTGTCGGGTGCCGTTTCCATCGTCGACTCGCGCCGGCGGCGCCACTGACGCTCCCGCGCCGCGAGAAGGAAAAGACCCTGAGGGTTCCGAGGAGACCGATGATGCAGGAAGTCCGTGGTGTGATCGCCCGCGGAAAAGGTGGGCCGGTAGAACTGACCACCATTCTGGTGCCCGATCCCGGCCCGGGCGAGGCGGTCGTCAGAATCCAGGCCTGCGGGGTCTGTCACACCGATCTGCACTACCGCGACGGTGGCATCAACGACGACTTTCCCTTTCTCCTGGGGCACGAGGCCGCCGGAGTGGTCGAGTCGGTCGGCGCCGGCGTGACGGACGTGGCCCCCGGCGACTTCGTGGTGCTCAACTGGCGGGCGGTCTGCGGCACCTGCCGTGCCTGTCTGCGAGGCCGGCCCTGGTACTGCTTCGCCACCCACAACGCCTCCGTTCCCATGACGCTGCCCGACGGGACGGCGCTGTCACCCGCCCTGGGCATCGGCGCCTTCGCCGAGAAGACCCTGGTACACGCCGGCCAGTGCACGAAGGTCTCCCCCGCCGCACGCCCGGCCGTGGCCGGGCTCCTCGGCTGTGGGGTGATGGCCGGTATCGGGGCGGCGGTCAACACCGGCGGGGTCACCCGCGGTGACAGCGTCGCGGTGATCGGCTGTGGCGGTGTCGGAGACGGCGCGGTTGCCGGCGCCCATCTCGCCGGCGCGGCGAAGATCATCGCGGTGGACACCGATCCCCGCAAGCTCGAGTGGGCGAAGGGCTTCGGCGCGACCCACACCGTCAACGCGAAGGAAGTCGATCCGGTCGCCGCCATCCGGGAGATCACCGACGGCTTCGGTGCCGATGTCGTGATCGACGCCGTCGGCCGCCCGGAAACCTACCGGCAGGCCTTCTACGCCCGCGACCTGGCGGGCACCGTCGTCCTGGTCGGCGTCCCCACGCCGGACATGACTCTCGAACTGCCACTGCTCGACGTGTTCGGTCGCGGCGGCGCACTGAAGTCGTCCTGGTACGGCGACTGCCTGCCGTCCCGCGACTTTCCCATGCTGATCGATCTCTATCTTCAGGGCCGGCTCGGCCTCGACGCCTTCGTCACCGAGGAGATCTCGCTGGACGGCGTCGAATCGGCGTTCTCCCGGATGCACACCGGAGACGTCCTACGTTCGGTGGTCATCCCCTGACCATTACGGCTCGCGCCGGGAAAACCGGTGCCGCGGGCACCTTAGCCCTCGACGGGCAGGGCCCTGACACACGATGTCCGGTTTCACAGAAGAGAGGAAACCAGGTGCGAAGGTTATTCAGGAAATCGGTGCTGATCCTGACTGTGGCGGGCGTTGTCGGAATCGCCGGATGCGGCGGCGGGGACAGCACCAACGACACCGCCGCCGTGGACCCGGCCCTGCTCAAGCTCGGCGCGGACCACGGCTGGAACCAGACCGACGTCACCGTCGACGCGGCCTCGCTGGACTGTCAGGGCAAGGCCTCGAACCCCACTCGCGGTGTCACCGACACGTCCATCAAGATCGGTGGACTGGCGACGGTGACAAGCCCCAGCGGCATCGCGTTCGGTGACGCCGACGCGGGCGCGAAGGCGCGGTTCGCCCGCGCCAACGCCGAGGGCGGAATAGCCGGCCGCACGATCGACTACGTCGGCGTGCGCGACGACGGCTCGGATCCGGCGCGCAACTCCGCCCAGGCCACCGCCCTCGTGTCGCGGGATGAGGTCTTCGCCGCGGCTCCGGTGCTCACCACGACCTCCAGCTACATTGACACGTTCTGCAAGGACGTCACGCCCTTCTTCGGCTGGGGAACCGAAAGCGGCTTCTGCGGAAACGCCATCGGCTTCAGCATCGTCGGGTGCCAGACGCCCACCGCCGAGCAGCGGGCCTCGGTGAACACCGGGCCGCCCGCGATGGTGAACGCCCTCATCCCGGCGGGATCCCCGAAGAGCATCGCGATGATCGGCATCGACAACGACGCCGCCCGCCAGGGCAACATCACCGTGTCCCAGGGATTCCAGGCCGCCGGATTCAACGTCGTCTACGAGAAGACACCGATCCCCGTCTCCGGCCTTTCCGACCCGACGCCGATCGTCCAGGCGGTCATGACCGCCGACCAGGGCGCGCCGCCGGCGGCGGTGTTCATGGTCACGCCGGTCGGTGACGCCGTGAAGCTGCTCGGTGCCCTCCGCGCGGCAGGGTACGACGGAATCCTGCTCACCCCCTTCTACGACCCGCGCCTGGCCGGGGCAAAGGAGCTCGCGGACACCTACGCGGTCATGCAGTGGCAGCCCGGTCTGTCCACGGACGTCCCCGGCATCAAGCAGATGATGGCGGACTTCAAGGCCTACGCCCCTGACCTGCCGGACAGCCTGCCCGCGATGGCCGGCTACTGGGCGGCCGACATGCTCGTCACGGCCCTGCAGAAGGTCGGGCGTGACCTGACCGTCGACGCGCTGCTGAAGACCCTCAACGGCGACTACACCAACTACGTCGCCGGGGCGGTACCGGAGACCCGCTGGCCGCTGAACCATGTCGCCGCGTCACCCTGCGGCACGCTCGCCCACCTCAAGGACGGCAAGTGGAGCGCGCCGGCTCTCTCCTGCGGCGCCATCGCGAAGATCTCGTAGTGCCCGGGGCGACCACGGACTGTCCGTGGTCGCCCCCATCCAAGGCCTCAGGCGGTCTCCATCAGCCCGACCACGGGCTCGCGCTCGTCGGCGTGGCGGTGACCGACATCCGACTCTTTCCCCCGTGGTCGATCATCGGTTGTTAACCTCCGCCGACCGTGCTTTTCGAGGGGGTTCAGGTGACGCGTAAACGCATGGCGGCGCTGACAAGGCCCGCGGTGGTGGTCGCGGCGGTCGTCAGCCTGACCGTCGGCCTGGGCGGATGCAATGGCAGTGACCAGGATGAAACCGTGTCCGCGCCGGTCAGCACCGGTGTCGCCGGGTCTCCGGCACCCGCCACCTCCACATCCCCGGCTCAGCCTGCCACGGCGTCCCCGACGCCCGTCGTCACCGCATCGCCGGTGCACCGCACGCCATCCCCGTCGCCGGTCGACGCGATCACCGCCGCCGTGAAGAGTGAGCCGACGGTTGCCAGGGATGTAGTCGTTCAGAACATCAGGATCTCTTCGATCGACTCCACCTGGGCCTACGCGGGCGCCTACTCCCCGTCGGCCGGTGGTGCCCAGGCGGTGCTGCACCGAACCGGCGATGCCTGGCGGCTCGTCAGCTACGGCTCCGCCGAGGTTGGCTGCGGCGAAGGCGTGCCCGCCGCCGTCATGACCGAGTTCGGCCTCGACTGCCCCTCCTGACCTGGTTACAGCGCTGGCCGTGAAGCTCCGGTCACGGGACATACAGGCCACCGGCGGGCGGGTGACGAACCCGCCCGCCCGCACCGCGCCGTAACTACCGGGTCGGGGCGTAGAAGGTCTGCGGCGCGCCGCAGTAGCTGGTGGACGGAGCCACCGCGCCGGGGACAACAGTCCGGCAGACCCGGATGGTCACATGGTCGATGGTGCCAACGACGGGACCGGGCTGGAGCGTGAACGCGAACGCACGCTCCCCGTTGTCCACCCGCCGTGCCGCCCGATCCACCGCCACGGTGCCGCTGTAGGCGGTGAAGAACGCGGTGGTACGCAGCCCGTCGTCGCGGATGGGCAGGCACACGTTGTTGCGCATGTCGTAAACCGATCCCGCGACGTCCACGACCGGCACTCCGGGCGTGCCAAGGGTGCGCCAGGTGAGTTCGCCCTTTGTATAGCCGAACAGGCAGTCGTCCGCGACGACGGAGAACGACGCCGGACCGGCTGCCAATGCCGCTCCGGGAGCGAGCACCATGCCGACAAAAGCGGCCACGAACAGGGCAACCAGCCGAAATGACGTGAAGACGCGCCTCATTGCTGTCCTTTCATTTCTTGCCCGAGCTGCTGTCCACGCCACAGTACTTCCCGATGCATTTTGTCGCCGATTCCCCGACACCGACTTCGATCTATATTCACCTGTTCGCCATCCGGTCCACCCGTTGCCTGAATTCCGGGGACGGCGGCGGGGGCCCCGGTGGTGCCAGGTCAGGTCGCGGGGCTGAGCAGCACGCCGAGGGTCGGCCTACCGGTCCGGTCGGATGCGGCCGTCCTGGACGGTCGCAGCCCGCACGGCCGGAACAATCTCATTGGCCCAGCGGCCGATGCCGGTGGCGTCCTGGGCTCCGCCGTCCGGGGAGAAGATTATGAAACCGGCGGCGTCATGCTCCTGCACCGCCGCGGTCAGTTCCTCGACCCACTGGCCCACCGAGCCGCCGATCCACCGGCCGTCACCGTCACGGGTGGCGGGCAGCGGCTGGTCGGTGATGCGTCCGGGGAGGTTGTAGACGGTGCGGATGTCACGCGGGTCGCGGCCCACGGCGGCGGCGGCCTCGTCGATGACCGGACGTGACTGGCGGTATCGCTCGCTGCGCCAGTCGGCCGCGTGGCCGGGGATCCAGCCGTCGGCAACGCGGCCGGTGGCGGCCAGGGATCTCGGGCCGACCGATCCCGTCCACACCGGCGGCGCCGCCACCGGCGCCGGCTCGATGTCGTTCACCTGGTAGTAGCGGCCCCGGTGCGTGACCGGTGGCCCGCCACCGGAAAGCTTCCTGACCAGGACGATCGCCTCTTCGAAGGCGTCGACCGCCTGGCTGGCGGACAGCCGCGGCACGCCGAGGTCGGCGATCCGATCCCACCGGCCACCCGCGCCGAGGCCCAACACGACCCGGCCACCGGAGAGCGCCGACAGTGAGGTCACCGCTCGCGCGAGCAGCGGGGCGGGCCGGCTCGGCAGGTTGCTGACGTTGGCGAACCCGGCGATGCGATGCGTGTTCCCGAGGATGAAGCCGATGGCGGCGTAGGCGTCCAGGCGGACGCCGAGATACGGATGGTCCGACAGGGAGAAGAGGTCGAGGCCGTCGCGATCGGCCTGTTGGGCGGCCTGTAGCAGCGCTGGCGCGTCGTCGACGCCGCTGTGCGCGCCGAAGCCGAACACAACCTCTGGTATAGACATTTCTTGCCCTTCGGATTGATATCGCCGCTCCTGGCGCAGGCACGGCGAAAATGCCGGCAACCTGGGCTGAGGATCTCACCCTGATTCCCGGGCGCGGGTCGATTCCGGCGATGCTGGAGCGGGCCGACCGGCGAGACACCGATCGCGCAATGGAGCGTTCCGTCCCCACCCAGCGAACTTCGTACCACGAACTATAATAGTTCGTGGTACGAACCGCAACACTCAGCCCGTGGCGCGCGCCCGGCGGCCCCCGCTCATCCCGACCCGGCGGCGGACGCCCCTTCATCCAGCTCCACGAAGACCACCGGAACCTGGTTGTCCACGATGACGCGGCCGAGCAGGCTCGCGAGAACGGCACGGTCGGCCGGGCCGAGCCCCGCCGGCAGCTTCTCGATCCGGCGGCAGGTCTCGGCATAGAACCTGGCCGCGAGCTCACGGCCCTGCGCCGTCAGGGCGACACAGACGGCCCTGGAGTCGCGCGAGTCAGGTTGGCGCCGGACCAGACCGTTGCGCTCGGTACGGTCCACCAGGCCGGTGACACTCGACTTGGCCAGCCCCAGAATCGCACCCAGCTCACCCATGCCGCACGGCTGCGCCATCAGCACGCAGAGCAGTTGGCCCTGCTGCGCGGTGAGTCCATGCTCGCGACTCGACTCGGCATACACGGCATTCACCAGGAAAGCCGACCGCACGAGCGCGGCCACGACCCCGATCTGGCCATCACCCTGCTCGCCCATCCCGCCAGACTAACACCCAACCACCCAAAAATTCGCACAGCGAACTATCTTGCGATCGCGCCTCACGGCAAGCTGAGTTCACCCGCTGTCACCCACTGGTCGGGTCGGTGAAACCTGCAGCCCCAGCCGCAGTGCCACGCTGGCGAACCAGGCGCCGAAGTCGTCGCTCCGCTGGCCCATGCCGGCACGAACGGTGTCGCACCAGTCCGGCCGGTCGAGCACCGCGAGATACCGCCGCACGAGGCGGTCCCGCTGTTCGGTGGTGCAGCCGGACTGTTGCGCGGTGCTGCTCGCCAGGCCAGCAGAAATCATCCACCGGTGACGGTGGTGGGGCCGACCGCGCGGGTGGCTGGGCGGAAGCGCCATGCGGTGGCGAAGCGGCCGAGCTCGGCGGAGACGCGGGCTGCTGACCTCTCGTCGGCGGGTTCGGTGACCGTGAGGACGGGCCCGCCGCCTTCGGTGTGGACGGTGAGGGTCGCCGCTGCCTCGGCGAGGCCGGCTTCCTCCAGGGCGGCACCGGCGGCGCGGCGGGCCGCGTCCTCGCGCAGCGGCACCTTGAACGTCTTGCCGACGAGCGTCATCGGGATGCTGTCGACCAGGTGGACGACCTTCGGCACGGCGGCCCGCTCGGGGATTCTCGCCGCTGCCCATTCCAGCAGGTCCTGGGCAGCCACGGTCGCGCCCGCCCGCACGGCGACATAGGCGACGGGCACCTCGCCGGAGTGCGCGTCGGGCCGGCCGACCGCCGCCGCGGCGGTGACATCCGGGTGGCGCAGCAGGACGTCCTCGATCGACGTCGGGTCGATGTTGTGCCCACCTCGGATGATCAGGTCCTTGGCCCGGCCGACGAGGCGGACGAAGCCGTCGGGGCCGACACTGCCCAGGTCGCCGGTGTCGAGCCAGCCGTCGGCGATCCTGCCGGCCGGTTCCGGTTCCGGATCCGGAACCGGATCGGAACCGGGTTCGTCGGAGCCCGGGCGGAGGTAGCCCGGGAACACGTTGGGCCCGGCGATGACGAGGGCACCGGTCTCACCTGCCGGCAGGTCGGTCCAGGTGCCGTCCGCCTCGATGCGCACCGCCCTGATGCGCTGGTAGGGCAGGCGCTGGCCGACCGTGCCGGGACGGAGATGGCCGGGCAGGTTCCGGGCGGAGGCGCAGGTGGCCTCGGTCAGCCCGTAGCCCTCGCACAGCTGCAGCCCCCCGGTGCGGTCGGCGAACCCGCGGCGGATCTCCTCGGGCAGGGGTGCCGCGCCCACGACGGGCAGGACCAGGGTGGAGATGTCGGCGTCGACCGGGCAGGCGGCGAGGACCGAGTAGACCGTCGGCACAGCGGACATCGCCGCGACCCGATATCGCTCGACGATCTTCCAGAACACCCGGTAGAGGGACGGGTCGCGGTAGCCGAGCGGGCCGGCCCAGACGACGTGCTGGCCGCGGTACAGCGGCGCCAGGCAGGTGAGGACGACGGCGTTGACGTGGAACAGCGGTAGCCCGGCGAGCGCCGCGACGTCGTCGGCGAGCCGGACGCCCACCGCGATCTGCCAGGCGTTGACGACCTCGTTGGCGTGGGTGTGCGCGGCGAGCTTGGGCGACCCGGTCGTCCCACCGGTGTGGAAGTAGCTGGCGATGTCGCCCGGCCGCGGCCGGTCCGGCGCGGTGAGCGTGTCCGCCGGCTCGGCGGCCATGAGCTCGTCGAGGTAGGCCACACGGGCCGCGGCGCCGGTTCCCGCGACGGGTCCGTCGAGGGCCGGGACGGGTCCGTCGAGGGCCGGCGGGATTCCGGTGGCGCCGTCCGGGCGCACCGCCAGCACCGCTCGCAGCCCGGCGCCAGCCGCGAGCCGCACCGCGGTCGCCCACACCTCCGGGTCGAGTTCCGGCCCCGCGGTGACCAGCACCCGAGCCCCGGACAGGCGGAGAAGACCCACGATCTGGTCGTGGGCCAGGCCGGGGTTGAGCGGCGCGGCGATCCCGACGGTCTGTGCGGCGAGCAAAGCCGCCAGGACGAGCCCGTTGTTGGGCGCGAGGATCGCCACGGCATCCCGACGGCCCACCCCCAGCCGGGTCAGGACGTTGGCGACCTGGTTGACGCGGCCGCACAGATCAGCGAACGTCCAGACGACGGGCCGATCCCATTTTTCTCCCGACGGCAGCAGCGAGACGGCCGGGCGGCTCGGCCAGGTCTGTGCGGCGTGCCGCAGCAGGGCATGGGTGCTGGCCGGCAGACCCCGCTCCGCGAGCGGTACCTCTTCGATCACCGCGAGATCCGCGGGGGCGCCGAATTCCGGCCACCACGGGTCGACGCCTTCATTTCCAGCCACGACCATGTAATCCTCCGACTTCGGGGAAGCGCGACGGAACCGCGGGAATGAAGGAGCGTGGTTTCCCGGCCGGCTGTCGACGAGTCCGCTGCCCGGCGGTTCGGGACTGGCCGCCAGCCTATGGACGCGCGGGGCCGGGCACGACCGTGCACTTTCCCAGATCTGCGGCCGAAGATTTGGAGTCCATAACAAAGGTGTCCTCGTTCAGCCGCGCACCGTTGACCCGGAATATCAGAGCCTTTGCCATCTCGCCGGCCACGGCCAGAGGTTGCCGTGGATCCGAGCCGACGATGGGAAAGGCGCTCAGCCGAGCCCACCCACGTCGGCGGCGTGGGCGGTGAAGGCCGCGTGGATCATCGGCAGGTCGTCGCTGCTGGTGGGATCGAGACCGGTCAGCGCGGACGCCTTCCGCACCCGGTAGTCGACGGTGTTCGGATGGACGTGCAGACGTCCCGCGGCCCGGCGGCGGTCAAGCCCGCAGGCGAGGAAGACCCGCAGGGTTTCCAGCAGGTCCGGCCGGTTCGCCAGCGGCTGCAGCCGTGACGCCAGATAGTCACGCGCGGGCCCCGGCCTGGTGAGCTGGTAGTCGAAGGCGACGTCGCCCAGCTGGTAGATCCCGGCGGGACGGCCGGACGCCCGGGCGATCTGGCAGATCTCGGTGGCCAGCCGGGCGGCGGGCGCGACGGCGTCCGGCCGGGCCGGCACGACACCGCCGGTGATCTCCGCGCGGGCGGCGCGGCCGAGCTGGCCGACGAGCGACGACAGCGCACCCCAGCTGCGCTCGGCCAGGTTCTCCGTGGGCCGCGCGCCGACCGCGTCGTCGAGGGGCACCAGGACGAGCCCTCCGTCGGGCGACAGCCCGTGGAGCACGACGGCCGGTGCGCCGCCTTCCAGTTCCGTCCGGATCCGGCGCAGCTTGCGGCGCGCGGCGACAAGCGCGTCGACCGCGGGGTTGAGCTCGTCGGGATGCGGGGCGATCTCCAGGCTGATCACCGCGTAGCACGCCGGCAGCCTGACCGCCGCCCGCCGGGCGGCTATCTCCGCCGGCGAGGCGGCGAGCAGCGCGGAGAGCATCGCTCGCCGCGCGTCCTGTTCCTCGTGGATGGCCGTCAGCCTGGCTTCGAGGTAGCCCGCGGAGACCTCGGAAATGATTGTCCGGAGGTATCGCAGGAGCAGGCGCTGGACGGTCAGGATCGCGGGGAGATCGCCGGGCTCGACCGTGGCGATGACCCGGTCCACGCACACCTCGGCACCAAGGTGGTAGGCGTCGATCAGTGCTTCCAGCGGAACGCCCTCGTCGGCACGCTGGCCGGCGGATTCCCGTAACTCCCTCAGCTGTCCGTGGGCGGGTGGTTCGCCGGTGCGGAGCATGTGCGTGAACAGCCGGATGCAGGTCCGGGTCGTCTGGGTGATGTCACCGCGCAGCTCCTCCTCCGGCAGCGACGCGTAGGCGGAAAGCTGCGTGGACAGCTCCGTGACGACGGACGCGGCCAGCTCGCGGATCCGCACCGACAGATGCCGGTCCACCGGCACTCCACCGAAGTAGATCCTGGAGCTTTTGGTATCGGTCACAGAGTTCCTCCGCGTTATCTGGACAAGATCCCAGGAGCACTGCGGTCCCGTCGCCTCCATGCTTGCTCAATTGATATCCGGTCTGGCGGGATCACACCGGACCCGGATCCGGCGTGGGAGATCGATGTTGGGCATCATTCGGCGCGATCGTTTACCCCGGCCGCCTGCGCTGGCGGCGCTGGCCGCACTGGCCTTGGCGGGGGCGTGCGCGGCCTCCGACACCGGCGGGTCCGGCCTCGGCCGCCCGGCGTGCACATCGCCGGGCGTCAGTGCGACCGAGATCAGGCTCGGGCTGTTGCTGTCCGACACCGGCCCGGCCGCGGAGATCTGGCAGGGGATGCGCAGCGGCATCGAGGCCCGCCTCGGCGAGGTGAACGAACGGGGCGGTGTTCACGGCCGGAAGATCGTCTACAGCTGGCGGGACGACGAGTCGAACGGTGCGCTAAACATCTCCGGCGCCCGCGACCTCGTCGAGGGCGCCGGTGTGCTCGCCCTGCTGGAAGGCTCCAGCGTGGTCGGTGAGTCGGCCCAGTACCTCGACGACCAGGGCGTGCCGGTGGCCGGTGTGGCCCAGGAGGCCGCCTGGTCGCAGCATCCCAACATGATCAGTTACGCGAACATCGCTCCCCCGGACACCCGGACGCGCGACACCCTGGCCCGGTACGCCCACGCCGTCGGCGGCGATTCGGCCGTGGTGGTCATCGCGGGCCTGTTCGAGGCGTCGGTCCAGGGCGGCGCACGGATCACCGAATCACTGGCGGCCGGAGGCGTGCCGGTCGTCGCGACCCTGGACTACACCCAGGGCGCCAGCTCCCCGGCCCGGCTCGCCCAGCAGATCGCCGCCACCGGAGCGGACGTCCTCGTCAGTGCGCTGCCCGGCGGAGCCTTCGCCGAGATCTACGCCGCGGCCCGGCAGGCCGGCATCCCTCTGCGGGCCGCCGTCTCCGCCGCGGGGCTCGACCAGGGACTGGTGGACGCCTACGGCACGCAGATCAGCGGGGCCGCCTACTACACGTCCGTGGTACCGCTGGAGGTGTCGTCTCCCGTCCACCAGCCGTACCTCGACGCGATGGCGCGGTACGCGCCCGGCCAGTCGCCCGACACGAAGAACGCCCTCGACGCCTACATCACCACGGATCTCCTGGTGCAGGGCCTCGAAGCGGCTGGCGCATGCCCCACCAGGGAGGGCCTGCTGACGGCGTTGCGGTCGTTCGACGCCTACGACGGCGGCGGCCTGCTCTCCGCGCCGGTGGACCTGACCGCCGGATTCGGCCGGCCACCGGCCTGTTACACGTTCGTCGTCGTCAACCAGGCGGGAAGCGGCTTCGAGGTCGCCCCCCAGAGCCCGATCTGCCCCGGCACACCGTGACGCCACCACCGCGCGGTGACCGCGGCCGGGCTCAACCTGAGCCTGGTTCGTCCGGTGCCTCGCCGGACTGGACGAGCACGTCGACGTTGTACTCGGCCGACAGCGGCGCGATGAGGTCGGCGTCGTGCCCCGGCGGCCAGAGCGCGAGGTAGAGCCCTTCGGCCCCACCCGGCGTGAACAGCATGAGCACGTCGGCCGGCCCGTCCAGGGCGAGGCACCGGTGCGGCCGGTCACGGGGGACGAAGACGAGGTCTCCGGTGGCGGCGGTGAAGTGGCGTGAAGCGGCCTCCACCCGCATCCGTCCGTCCAGGACGACGAACGACCGGTCCTCGCCGTGGTGGATCAGGTACGGTGCTTCGTCGGCGGGCAGCAGCCGGACCCGGAGCAGGCCGTAGGAGCCGCCGGTCGTCGCCGCGGTGGCGAGCGGGACGGGCGCCGGCCTGCCCGGTGGGACCGTCCGCGGGCCACCCCCGGCGGTGCCGGAGGTGGTGTGGAACGGGCGCACTCGTTCAGCTCCCGCCTCGTCGCGGCTGCCTGCTGTCGTTCCACGGCAGGGTGGTCGCCGCCAGCGCCAGTCCGGCGACGACGGTGGCCGGGATGATCCAGTAGCCTTCCTTCACGGGCAGGCCCTGCCCGAACAGGAGCGTCACACCGGCGAGGACGAGACCCGCGGCCACCGGCCTGGACAGCCCGCCGGCCCGCCACCCGACGATGCCGAGCAGCGGAACTCCGATGATGAACGCGAACGCGACCGGCAGGGCCACCAGCGTCATGTCGGACTCGATCTCATGCAGGGTGTGGTGGTCGATGTTCGGTGCGACGAACAGCTCGATGTAGGCGTTCGCGGGCATCGTCACGAACCCGATCCAGACCAGCACGTAGGCGGCCCGGGCCAGTCGGCCAGGCCCGAGGCGGCCCGCCAGCAGCGGCAGCCCGGCAGCGATCAGCACGCCGCCGATTCCGAAGAGCAGGTGGGCGGCGGACCAGGTGGCCGCCTGCTCGGCCGCCTCGTTGTGCTCGAGCGGGTGCAGCAGGTTTCCCAGCGCGAACAGGACACCGCCGGCGCCGAGCAGGACCCGGCGCAGCGTCGTGTCATCCGACGTCGCCGGCACGGGGGCCTGCGGTTGCCGCGCCGAGCGCGGTGCCCGCGGCGCGCCGTCGAGCGGCTGTGACTCCACAGTGGACATTGCTCCTCCTTCATGACCGGGATCTGGGATCGGGGCGGCCGCGTGCCGCGCCCATCGCCACGGACGACTGTTGCCGACTACGCTGGCCGTTCGGCGGTGAAAGCCTTGCGTGCGCCTTGCGTCCGGCTGGGCCCAGTCGCCGGCGACGATTCGGGGGTCGATCGCAGCGTTGAGCAGCTCCTCTCCCGTGCGGTTCGGCGTACTCGGGCCGACCACCGCCACCACGGCCACGGCCACCGCCGGCGACGGCGACGGCGACGGCTCCCCGCTGGAGCTCGGCCCGCGGCGGCGCCGGGAGCTGATCACCCTCCTGTTGCTGCGGCCCGGCGTCACCGTCACCGCGGACGCACTGGCCGACGAGCTGTGGCAGGGCGAACCGCCACCAGCCGCGCGGTCCACACTGCAGGCGCATCTGTCCGTGCTGCGCCGGGTCCTGGAGCCGGGGGCCAGCCCGCCGTACCGGCTGCTCGTCACCCGAGGCTCCGGCTACGCCCTCGCGGTCTCCCCCGCCGATCTCGACACCGGGCGCCTCGACGAGTTACGGGCACTCGCCAGGCGGGCGCTCGACGACGGGGACCCGGTCGGTGCCCGCGCTCATCTGGAGCGCGCGCTCGCCCTCTGGCGGGGTGAGCCGTTCGCCGACCTGGCGGACCACCCGGCAGCCGAAGCGGCGCGGGTGAAGCTGGCGGAGGACCGGATGGCCGTCCGGGCGGACCTCCTCTCCGTCCGGCTCGACCTGGGCGAACACGATGCGGTGATCGGTGAGCTGCGCGTCCTGACGAGCCAGCACCCGCTGCAGGAGCGGCTTCACGCCCAGCTCGCCACCGCGCTGTACCGCGGTGGCCGGCAGGCCGACGCGCTCACCGTTATTCGTCAGGCACGGCAGACCCTGGCGGATGATCTGGGCCTCGAACCGGGGCCGGAGCTCCGGGAGCTGGAGACCGCGATCCTGCGCCACGACGCCGGGCTGGGGCGGCCCGGCGTCCCCCACGTTGGCGTCCCCCGCACCGGCGTCCTCGCCACCCCTGCCCTGACCGCCCCCACGCTCGCCACGCCTGCCACCGCCGGGGCCGCCGGGGCCGCCGGCGGGCGGCTGCCGTTGCTTGGCCGAGACCGGGAGCTCGCCGTTCTCGAACAGGCGTGGGAGCGGACCGCCACCGAGCAGGCGACCGGCGTGGCCCTGCTGTCCGGCGAGGCAGGCATCGGCAAGACCAGGCTGCTGGAGGAACTCGCCCGGCGGGTACCGGCGCAGACCCGTTGGGGCCGCTGCACGCAGGTCTCCGGCGCCCCGGCCTACTGGCCATGGCGGCAGCTGCTGCGAGGCCTGCCCGCGGAGGTGGTGGGCGCGTTCGGGGCGGTCCGGGACGGTGACGGTCCGGTCCGGTTCGAGGTGGCGCTGGCGATCGGCCGCCATCTGGCCGAGCTCGCCTCCGCCGGTCCGGTGCTGGCGCTGCTCGAGGATCTTCACTGGGCCGACCCGGCTTCGATCGCGATGCTGGAGATCCTCGCCGGCGAGCTGACGGACGTCCCTGTGCTGCTGGTCTGCAGCTTCCGTCCGGGGCACGGCGGGACGGCCGCCCCCGGTGACCCCGCCGGGGGCGGCCAGGACGGCGAGCCCCTGCGCCGGCTGCTCGGCGTGCTCGCCCGTCACCCCGCCCTGACCAGGGTGGAGCTGGCCGGGCTCCCACCGACGGACGTCGGCCGCCTGTTCGGCGCCGTGAGCGGGATGGCGCCCACCCCGGTGCAGGCCGAGGCGGTCCGCCGCCGCACCGCCGGCAATCCCTTCTTCGTCGTCGAGCTCGCCCGGCTGGCGGCGACCACCTCCGCCGGCCGGGCCACCACCGCCGGCCAGGCCACGGCGGACGGCCTGGCCACGGCTGTTGACCAGGCCGCAGCGGCCGGCACGCTGCCGACCGGGGTGCGCGACACCGTGCTCGCGAGGCTGGCCGCGATGCCCGCCGGCCTGACCCGCCTGCTCGCCGCCGCCGCGGTGGTCGGCCGCGAGGCGGCGCTGCCGGTGGTGACGGCCGCCGCCGGGCTGTCCCAGGCCGGCGCGCTCGACGCGGTGGACATCGCCGTCGCCGCCGGGCTGGCCGACGTGCCCGCTCCGGGACGGCTGAGGTTCACCCACGACATCGTCCGGGAGGCCGTGCTGGTCGGGATGGGCACCGCCGAGCGGGCCCGGCTCGCCGGCCTCGTCGCCGACGCCCTGGTCGCCCACCAGGGCGCGTCGGTGCCTGCCGCGGTGCTCGCGCACCATCTTCGCGTCGCCGCGGCCGGGCATCCCGACCTGCGCGCCGCCCAGGCGCAGGCAGCCGCGGCAAGGGCCGCGCTCGCGCAGTTCGCGTTCGAGGACGCGGCGAGCCTCGCCGGCCACGGTCTCGACCTCGTCCCCGGGGACCGTCCTGACCTGCGGGTTGACCTGATGGTGATCCGCGGTGAGGCGCTACGGCGGTCCGCCGCCTTCGCGCAGGCACAGCAGGTGCTCACCGAGGCCGCCGGAATCGCCACCGCGCATGGCGACACCGTCCGCGCGGGACTCGCGACGCTGACCCGCGCCGGCGACGCGGTCGGCGGCTACAGCTCCCTGTTCCACGTCCCCGTGCCGGGCCTGATCGCCGATCTGGACGCCGCGGCGGCGGCACTGCCCGCGGCCGAGGGGGATCTCCGCCTCCGGTTGCTCACCTCGGCGGCCGTCCGGGCGTGCTATGGCGAGCCGGCGGCGGCGAGCCGGCTGATCGGGCGGGCCGCCGAGGTGCTCGCCGAGCAGCGCACGACCCGCCCCGGGGCGGCCGAGGAACCCGCCGGTCTGCTGATCGCCCGGGCGCTCGCGGCCTGGACACCGGCGCACACCGGCCTGCGGCTGGCGATCGCCGACACGCTGCTGGCGACAGTCGAGGGCCCGCCGAGCGGCGAGCTGGTGGCCCGGCACCTGCGTCGGGCCGTCCTGTGGGAGCTGGGCGAGGTCGAAGCCGCCGAGGGCGAGTCGGCCGCCTTCAACCGGCGGCTGCGCCAGGTGCGCGACCCTGACTTCGACCTGCTGGACCGCTGCTGGCAGGCGATGCACCACCTCTACGCGGGGCGGTACGACCAGGCCGCCGAGGTCGCGGCGATTCTGGGCGGGCCGCTGCCGGGCGTGACGCCCGGGGCGATCAACGCGCTCACCCAGTCCGCCAACACCATCCACGGCATCACCGCCTGGGACCGCGCCACCTTGGGCGACTTCCTCCCGCAGGTGGACGACATGGAGGAACAGGTGATCGCCGAGTGGGCGCTGATCCGCGCCCTCGCGCTCGTGGACACCGGACGCCCCGAGGCCGCGGCCCGTGAGGTCCGCCGGCTCGTCCGGCCGGACCTGGCCGACGTCGCGCCTGGTGCCATGGAACCGGTCTACGTCGTGCTTCTCGCCGAGATCGTGGCGCAGCTGGTCGACGCCGTCCCGGACATGGCCGAGTGGGCGACCGGCCTCGCGGACCGCATCGCGGGGTACGGCGAGACGCTGGTGACCTTTGTGCTCGGTCTGACCTGCATGGGCCCCGCCACCCTGTACCGGGGCGGCCTCGCCCTGGCGCTGGGCCGGGTGGACGAGGCCATCGCCGACCTGCGGTCGTCGCTGGTGCTTGCCGACAGGACCGGCGGGGTGCCGTTCGTGATCCGTACCCGGCGGCGGCTCGCCCAGGCGCTAGGCCGCGCCGGGCATGCCGACGAAGCCCGACAGCTCGACCGGGCCGCCGCGCGCGACGCGCACACCATCGGCATGCGGCTGCCCTATTCCGGCACACCTGTTCCTGATTCCGGCACCTGACCTGTTTCCGCCACCTGGCATGGCGCGGGCCGGCCGGTCAGCCAGCCGAGGCGGAGGGCGGGCCCGGCGACGCGGTCGGGAGATCGGCTCGACGCGCGGCCTCGAGCAGGCGCTTGTCGTAGGTCACGAACGCCTCGAGCTGGGTGTCGTTCGCGTCCACCAGTCGAAGCGCGGTGGCAAGGTGGATGGCGTCAAGGGACCGCAGCAGTGGGTCATCGAAAGCAGCCGCGACGTTCCGCACGCGGCCATCGATTTCCAGGCGGTACATCCGGTCCAGCACTCGCGGCACGCGCCCCGATGCCTCCGGCGCCGCACGTCTGATCGCGCGCGCGACCTCCACCTCCGCCAACGCGGAGGTGAACCGCGCCACGTCGTCGCGGGCGTTGAGCCAGTCGACGAGTGCCGCACTTTCGGGCTCGGCCACGACAAGCTTCACGACCGCCGCCGAGTCCAGATAGATCACCAGCGCTCCTCGTCGCGCATGGCGATCAGCTCGTCGGTCGCGCTTACGGAGGGGTTACCGAGAAGTGGCGGCATGGGCACAGGACCACCTGTCACCGGCGGTATCGCGCGGCCCTCGGTCACCAGGCGGTCGAGCGCCGCCGTGCCACGACCGATGGGCACCAGCCGCGCCACGGGACGACCACGGTCCGTCACCTCGATCGTCTCACCGCGCCGAACACGGTCGATGACCTGACTGGTGTTCTGATTGAGCTCCCGCACGCCAACCCGGTCCATGCGCCGAGTGTAGAACATCATGTCCTACATCAGTCCGCGGGCCGGCCGGGGCTGACCATTCCGGCCCGGACGAGTCGCTGGTCATCCGCCAGCAGGATCCTGATCATCGGCACCCCACTCATCCATCGGCTTGCCGGGGACTGTGAACAGTAGCTGGGCACGCACGACGAAGCCGCCCGCAGGCCCAGGCCGCGCGCTCAGCAGGCCGTCCAGCGCACGGGCCCGTTCCGTCATGCCGGCGATGCCCGTACCGCCCGCGTTGCCGGCGGGAGCCGGGCCCCGGCCGTCGTCCTCGATGCCGATCGTCAGTTGCCGGTCGTCGCGGTGGATCCGGATGGTCACGTGCCGGGCGCCGCTGTGCCGGGCGGCGTTCGTCAGCGACTCCTGCACGATGCGGTAGGCGGCGAGGTCCACCGCGGCGGGCAGCGGCGGCCCGGTTCCGCTCTCGTCGACTCGCACATCCAGGCCCGCCCGGGTGGCCGAGACGATCAGATCGTTGATTCCGGCCAGGCCCGGTATGGGGGCGGTGGGCGCCTCCTCGTCGACCTGGCGCAGCACGCCGAGGGTGGCGCGCAGCGGCAGGTGGGCCTGGTGGCTGCCGGCGCCGCTCGCCGGAAAGCTGCCCGCGGTCTCGATCGAACGCCCCGCGACCGTTGCGGACTGACGAGCCGCGGACCGACGAGCCGCGGAACCGCCCGGGGCGTCGCCGACAGATCGCCACCATCGCGCTCTGCACCCTCGGCTGCCTCCTCTGCGTGGCATCCGTAAGTGCCCGCTGGCTGCGCGGCGAGATCCTCGACACCGACCGCTACCTCGGTACCGTCGCGCCACTGGCCGGCAATCCCACGCTTCAGGAGGCGGTGGTGACACAGGTGGCGCAGGCCGTCAGTAAACGTCTTTCCCGAGACGCCCAGAACGACATTCCGGGCCCGCTCGCCGACATCCTCTCCGGGCCGATTTCCGCCGGCGTCGAAAAGGCGACCTACGAGATCACGCTCGACTTCGTCCGCAGCGACGCGTTCAGCGCGATCTGGACCGCCGCCAACCGGACCGCGCACCAACAGCTCGTCGCGGTCCTGCGCGGCCGGCCACCGGCCGCGCCGACCGCCGGCCACGCTCGCCGGCCGGCGCGGCCGGTCCGCGGCGGGCCCGGGAAACGACGGAGGGCCTCCCGACAGGGGGAGGCCCTCCGTGCGTCCGAGCTCCGCGCCGTGTCAGCCGTACGTCGGCGTTCGGGCGCGGTCCGGCTTCAGCTCAGCCGGGTCAGCCGGCGGCGTGGCCGCGGCCGAGGTACTTCAGGTAGGCGCCGTTGGTGTAGGTCGACCAGGCGGTCGGACCCTGCGACGAGCAGACCTTCTTGGCCGCGGCCGCGTTGGCGTGGGTGTCGTACAGGTTGATGCCCTTGGTCCAGGGGTGCGCCCAGGTGTTGATCTGCCAGAGGCCACGGGAGTCCTCGATGCTGGTGGCGAGCCGGGCACTCGGGTTGCCACCGGACTCGGCCAGCGCGATGGCGACCCAGGTGGACGTCGGCACGCCACGACAGCCGGACAGGCCCGCGCTCTTGGCGGCCAGGGCGATGGACGAGTCGGAGGCGGCGCTCGCCGGAGAGGCAGCCATAATCCCGACACCGGTGGTGACGGCTCCCACCATGGTGACGGCGGCGAGACGGTTACGCAGGCTGCTCTTGACTGTGCGTCGGATCGACAAGAAAAATACTTTCCCACGACACCTACGGAAGCCCGAAATGGGCACGCGAGCACACTGGCCAAAAAGCCTGGCTCGCGGCGGAGATGCTTCTTCGCACCCGCCCGGAAGAACCCCGGCAGGGTTCTCCGTTTCTGCCCCGCGAAAATGAGAGAGGATATGCACCGGAACCGTGGGCAGAACTCGGCGTCGGCCCGGTGTTCGCGCTCCGGCGGATTCGTGTTTCCGACCGGAACGAGCACAACATTAGACCGGATCTTGACCCGGAGGCAAGCACCCAGCGTCACCAGATACGGTCCCGATCGCTGACTTTCCGCATTTCCCCGTAACCCACAGGCAGATCGCCAAACGAACCGTGACCGGCGTCACGTTTCAGAAGGCCGCGAGATGCCAAGGACGTGGCCGGCCTGCGCCGCGGAGTGCCGGGGCACGGCGGGGTCGCGACGCCAACGGCCGCCGCCGCCGCACCGCGCCGGGCCCCATCCGCCCCCGGCCACGCAGGCCAGCCAGACCACCCGGACCCGTCCACCCCCCGGTCCGTCGCCGACAGATCGGCCGGCCCCGACTCGAAATCCCCCCTTGATGCCGACTTGGTCGGCTAACGAGTGGACTGGCGGTGATCGTTGCTAATGTCGCGACGTGGAGCGCAGAACGCTGCTGTCGCTGCTGAGCATCGGCGCGGCCCAGTTCCTCGTCGGATGTTCGTCCGGATCCGTCTCACCCGGGCAGCCGCCGCAGCAACGGACACCGCCGACCGGCGGTCCGACCAGGCCGACCGGTCAGCCGGCGCAGCATCCGGCGCCGCTGGCCGCCGGCGCCAGCGGGCCCGCTGACCAGGGCGCCGCCGTGGGCTCGGTGAGCACGTCCTCAGGCCCGGCGCTGCCACCGATCCCACCGCCGCACCCCGGCCCCCCGAAAGTCGTCTTCCAGGCACCGGGCCAGACGCGACGGATCGCCCTGACCATCGACGACGGTTACGCACCCGAGGTGGTCGCCGCCTACGTCGCCTTCGCGCAACGCAGCGGGATCCCGATCACCTTTCAGCCGAACGGCTGCTACGAGGCGATCTGGAGCCGGCATGCCGCCGCCCTGCGGCCCCTCATCGAGGCCGGCCAGGTACAGATCGGCAACCACACCTGGACGCACCGCAACCTGCTCGCCCGTGGCCGGGCGGACGCGGACATCCGGGCGGACGTCGAGCGGAACGAGGACTGGATCCAGCGGACCTTCGGCATCACCAGCCGGCCCTGGTTCCGACCGCCCTACGGATCCCACAACAGTCACGTGGACGGCGTCGTCGCCGAGCTCGGCTACACGAACATCATGATCTGGAACGGCTCCTTCGGCGACTCCGCCGTGCTGACCCCGGAGCAGCTGATGAACGAGGCCCGGCGCTATCTCCAGCCTGGAACGATCATGCTCGGCCACGCGAACCATCCCACCATCACCGGCCTGTTCGACCAGGTCCAACAACTGATCGAACAGCGCCAGCTGGAGCCCGTCACCCTCGACACGATGTTCGGCACCTCCCGCGCCATGGGCTGACCCGCACGGCCCACCGACGGGCCGACCGGGCCGGAACATCGCTGGATCTTCCACCATGGTCGCCACCGTGGTCAGGACATGGACCGTTACAGTCACGTTGTGTCCGACCGCCGAGCCGCTGCCGCACGGCGTCTGGCGGCGTCGCACCTGCCGGTCGGGCTGGACGCGGACGCGGTGGTGACGGCGGCGCTCGCCCTGATCGACGCCGACGGGGTCGCCGGCTTCACGATCCGCCGGCTCGGCGAACAGCTGGGTGTGAGCGCGCCGACCATCTACTGGCATGTCGGATCGAAAGCCGCGCTGCTCGACCAGGTCGTCGAACGCGTCCTTTCGAACATGATGCTGGATACCGACCCTGATCAGACCTGGGACCGGAGGCTACGGCTGTTCATCACGGCCGCGCGCGAACAACTGCTCGCGCACCCGCATGTACTGGATCTGCTGCCTGCTGCGACGTCGCGTGCGGTCACCCAGTGGTCGGCCGAGGCGCTCGCGATCATGCGTCAGGCCGGGTTGACCGACGAGGATGCCGCAACCTTCGCGAAGGTCCTCCTCCTGCAGGTCCTCGGCTATGCCCGTGCCGAGGCCGCGGTTCGCACCGCGCGGTCCATGGAACCGGTGGCCGGCGGATCGGGCCTGACCTACCGGGTCCGGCCCGAGCTCCTCCGGCCCGAACTCGGCCCTGACGCCGTGCTCATGGGCACCTACGACCTCGACGTCCAGCTGCGGATCATGATCGAACTCCTGGTCGCCGGCGTCGAAGCCGCGATCGATCGAGCGAGACCAGGGAGACCGAGCCCGGATCGCGCTGGCTGATCAGATCCGCGGATCCTTCCCTCGCCGGGCGGCCTGCCGTCGGGCACGGTCCCCGTCTTCGGGTCCAGCCGAGCCACCCACCTCAGTCCTGCCGCGGCCGCGGTGCCCACGGCGCCCAGCCGCGGATCGGTCACGATCGCGACGGCCCCGGTGAGTGCGATCGCATGGGCGAGCTCGTCCTCGGCGTACCGGGTGTTGACGTCGACGGCGACCGCGCCAAGCCACCCGCACGCGAACCACAGGTGCAGGAAGGCCGGGCTGTTGTCCAGATGGATGATCAACGTGTCGCCCGCGGTCACTCCACGGGCGGCGAGCCCGGCAGCGGTGGCCTCCACATCACGGTGGAACTCGCCGTAGCTCCAGGTACGCCGCGGCCCGTCCCCAGGAGCCGGCTCCCACAGCAGAAACGGATGGTCCCGCCGGCGCCGCACCCGTTCGTCGAGCATCGTCCGCACGTCGGCACCCAGGAACGGATGAACAGCCGGCAGCCGGACAGTGCCCAGGCGACTCCGTGTGTCTCCCACAACTCCCCGATCTGTCGTCACGGGCCCCGTTGGTCACGTGGCGTCCGACCTCGTGCGGACGTCTATGCTCGTTATAGGTCTATGGCCGTTATAGTGCGGTCTGCATCACACGGTCAAGCCGCCGCAGGCAGGCAGGCAGGCAGGCAGCGAACGTGATCAGTCCGATGCGGCACACATCCGATGCGGCACACAAAGGGGAGAGCGAGACGCCATGAGACACAACGAAGCGGTCCCGATCGGCTGGCCGCTCCCGACCGACCGGCTGGTGCTGCCGCTGATCGCCGCGCCGATGACAAGGGTGTCGACCCCGGCCCTCGTGGCCGCCGCCTGTTCCGCCGGAATCGTCGGGGCGTTCCCGACCAGCAACTGCAGTTCGAACGCCGAGCTCGACGAGTGGCTCGACGAGATCGCGGCTACTGTTCGTACCGCGGGAACAACCGCAGACGATGCCGCCAGCGTTCCCACACCGGGCCCGGTCGCCGCCAACCTGATCGTGCACCGGGCGAACAAACGCCTCGACGACGACCTCCAGACGATTGTGCGCCGTTCCGTCGAGCTGGTCATCACCAGTGTCGGAAACCCGGTTCCGGTGATCGACCCGCTTCACCGCGCGGGCTGTCGCGTCCTCGCGGACGTCGCCTCGCTCGCGCACGCGCACAAGGCGGTGGACGCGGGCGCCGACGGTCTCGTGCTGCTCAGCGCCGGGGCGGGCGGTCACACCGGCTGGGCCAACCCGTTCGCCTTCGCCCGCGCCGTTCGCCGGTTCTATGACGGACCGCTGGTTCTCGCCGGCGGTATCAGCGACGGCACGGCGCTCTGGGCAGCGATCACGCTCGGCTACGACCTCGGCTACATGGGCACGAAGTTCATCGCCACCCGGGAAAGCGGCGCGGACCCGAAATGGCGTGCCGCCGTCGTCAGCGCCAGCCTCGACGACATCACCCTGAGCACCGCGCCCAACGGGGTCACAGCCAGCATGGTCGTGCCTCCAGGTGGCGCAGGTCAGCCCGCGGGCAGCGCCGGGCACACCGTGTCCGGCGTCGACGCGATCACCACGGTCGCGGGCGTCGTGGCCGCGACCAGCACCGAATGGCACCGGGCCCGGGCCCGCACCAGCACGGCGCTCAGGGCGTCGGGGCGATCAGGCCTCGGGGCCAGCAGCCTGTCGTGGACTCAGGATTGAAACGTTCGTTCGAGCGGGTCCGCCCCGTGGCGGATCCCGGAACGTCAACTGCTGGCGGACCCCAGGTGGAGGCACCTCGACCGTCGTGATGGTTCGATTGGTCCGGCGCCTCGGCGGACACTGCGAGCACGTCGACGTCGTACTCGGCCGACGGTCGCACGACGAGGTCGGCGTCGTGCCTCGGCGCTACCGCCGTACCGCGACTAATGAGTCGACACGGACGGGATATGCCGTTCTTCCTCCCTCGATGAGTGGGGTACATTTCCTGGTCAGCGGCATCGCGACATCCGTCGCCCCCGGCTGGTAGAGCTCATCGGCATCGCGTCGACGCCTCTCGGCATGCGCGAGCACAGAAGGGTCGGAACACGGTGCCGATGTCGTCAATCAATACGCCAAAAGGCTCGTTGACGCGTTCCACGGCTATTCTGTTGGGACTGGCTTCGTCGACCGTCGCCATAGCCGGGATGCGGGCCTTCCGGGACACTCTGGCCGCGGCATTCCTGGCGTTGGTCCTCGTGGTCACATGCCATCCGCTGCAGACGTGCCTACGCCGCCGCGGCGCACCCGGGTGGGTCGGCGTCGCCGTGACGATGACGACCATATACACGATCATGGCCGGCCTGGTGGTCGCCCTGGTCACGGCGGCCGCCCGACTTGTCACCCTGCTGCCGGACTACGCCACACAGTTCGAAAAGCTGCTCAACCAGGCCGCCCGGCGGCTGGAGGACCTCGGCGTCACGCCGGAGCAGGCCAGCACGACGGTCGGCCGGCTCGACCTGTCCAAACTGTCCGGCCTGCTGCAGAACATTCTTTCCGGGCTGACCTCGGCGGGGTCGAATCTGATGTTCCTCGTTGCTCTGGTCTTCTTCCTGGCGATCGACGGCGATCAGTTTGCGCGCCGGCTCGACATGGCCGCCGAGTCGCGGCCGCTCCTGGTGGACGCATTGCGGGCGTTCGCCCGCAACACGCGCCGCTATCTTGCCGTTTCCTCGCTCTTCGGGCTGGTCGTCGCGGCGCTCGATGTGCTTGCTCTGCACTGGCTGGCGATTCCGCTGCCGCTGTTGTGGGGGCTGCTGTCGTTCATCACCAACTACATCCCCAACATCGGGTTCCTGGTGGGCCTGCTCCCACCTGCGCTGCTCGGCCTGCTCGAGGGCGGGGTCGCCCGCATGCTCTGGGTCGTGGCGGTCTATTCATCGATCAACATGGTCGTGCAGTCGTTCATCCAGCCGAAGGTCGTCGGGAACGTGGTGAGTCTGTCCGCGACGCTGACCTTCTTCTCGGTGGTCTTCTGGACGCTCGTTCTCGGCCCGCTCGGGGCGCTGCTCGCGGTTCCGATGACGTTGCTGACCAAGGCTCTGCTCATCGACTCCGATCCCGCGGCCCAGTGGTTGCGCCCGCTTCTCGGCGATACGACGGCTGAGGCCGCGGAAGAGGATGCCACGCCATCCGCCCAGTCAAAAACGCAGTCTCCGTGAGGCCACGAGAGGTCGCACCGCTTCGCCACGATGACCAACCTCGCATGTGGGCCCGGCGGGCGGCCCCGTTCGCGACCCTCGTCAGGAGGTCAGGGAGCGGACGAAGAAGGGCTTCACGTCGAGCTTCTTCTCGAGCACACCGGCCTCGGCGTAGACGTCGGCGGACTTCTGGAACTGGCTGACGATCTGGTCGTCGATCGGGGGCGCGCTCCACTGGCGGCGCTTGAGCACGTCGAGGGCCACCGGCTCGGGCAGTTTCGTCAGCGACGCGAAGATCTTCGAGAACTCGCCCTGGTGCTGGTTCGACCAGATGAACGCGTTGCGCTGTCGGGTCAGGAAGTCGGCGATCGCCGCCTTGGTGCCCGCGTTCTCGACCGCGTCCTCGGTGGCGACGACGAAGCCCAGGCCGCTGTTGATCCCCTCGCCGTCGCGGACGATGCGGGCGCCCTTACGTTCGGCGAGCGCGACGTAAGGATCCCAGGTCACCCAGGCGTCGATCTGCCGGGCGTCGAAGGCGGCCGACGCGGCCGGCGGGGCCAGGAACGAGATCGTCAGGTCGTCGGGGGTCAGCCCGGCCTCCTTGAGCGCGCCGAGCAGCAGGTAGTGCCCGATGCTGCCCTCGGTCGACGGGGATACCGTCCTGCCACGCAGATCGGCGACGGTACGGATCGGCGAGTCCTTGGGAACGAGGATCGCGACGCCCTTCGGGGAGGTGCGGGCCGCCCCGACGACCTTCAGCGGCGCGCCGGCACCGAGCGCGTTGAGGATGGGCGCGTCACCGGCCTGACCGATGTCGGCCGCGCCGGCGCGCAGCGCCTGCAGCAGCGGGGCGGCGGCGGAGAAGTCGGACCACTCGATCTTGTATGGGACGTCCGCGAGGACGCCCGAGGCCTCGAGCAGTGCCTTGAGCTGGCCGACCTGGTCGGCGACCCGCAGGGTCACGCGGGAGAGGTCGGGCCGCCCGTCGGCCGTCGTGGCCGCCGGGGCGTCGTCGGAGTCCGACCCGCAGGCGGTGACGGCCACGACGGCCACGACGGCCACCAGTGCCGCGACGCCGACCCGCAGCCGGGATCCGAGCAGTCTGAACACGCGCAACATCGCACAACGCTCCGGGGTCAGGGGATCAGGCCGGGACGGGCAGGCCACCAGGGCGGACCGGGCAGCCCGGTGACATTTTGCTGACAGACAGGATCAACCTCATCTCGACCGCGTCCCACCGAGCACGGTACAGCACTGTCAGTAATTCATCTTTGACGACCTAAAAAGTGAAGAAGTGACTTCCATCACACATTCAGACCCATTGACCCAGCCTGTCGGGCATGTTTCGGTTGCTCCCGTGTACAGATCGGTTCGACTGGTCACCCGCAGTCACATCGACCTGCAGCGGATCAAGTCCGCCGCATGTCCCCGGCACCGGGCCGACGGCTAGGCACCTTCCGTCGTCGACTCGGTCCGGCGGCATCCCTGCCCGCGGACCGGGAGATGGCAATGGCTCACCAAGGCGACCGCCGCCACCGCCGCCCTCCCCGTTCTCACCGGCGACCGTGACTGCTTTTCACGGCGATGACTCGCGCGCCCTCGACGGGAGAATTCGTGACGCTCCAGACCTTTCCCGCCGGCATGGGCGGCGAGAGCAGCACACCCGGCGGGAGCACGGAGAAAACCGACTCACCGGGAACATCGGAAACTCCAAAAACGCGAGAAACACGAGAAACATCCGGAACATCGGTCGAGGTGGCGCCGGTTCTGACCACCGTCGTTCCCGCCGGCGCCCGGCGGCGGGGACTACCCCGCTGGGCACGGCGCCCGGTGGGACCATTGTTCCTGCTGGCGGCGTGGCAGATCGCGGTGTGGACCGGAAGCGCGTCCACCGAGCTTCTCGCCTCGCCGTGGAGCGTGGTCACGACATTCGCGGACCTGATGGGCAGCGGTGAGCTCCCCCGGGCCATTCTGGTGTCACTGCGGCGTGCCGGAAGCGGCCTGCTGCTGGGCGGATTCATCGGCATCACGCTGGCACTGCTGGCCGGGCTCTTCCGGCTCGGCGAGGACCTCATCGACGCCGCCGTCCAGATGATCCGCACTGTGCCCTTCGTGGGCCTCATCCCGCTTTTCATCATCTGGTTCGGCATCGGGGAGCAGCCGAAGATCGCCCTCGTCGCCTTCGGCGTCGCGTTCCCGCTGTACCTCAACACCTATGCCGGAATCCGGAACGTCGACGCGACCCTCGTCGAGGCCGCGCGCACGGTGGGGCTCGGCCGGGCCGGGCTGATCCGGCACGTCATCCTGCCGGGGGCGCTGCCGAACGTCCTGGTGGGCCTGCGGTTCTCCCTCGCGATCGCGTGGCTCGCGCTCATCTTCGCCGAGCAGATCAACGCAAACCGGGGCCTGGGGCACCTGATGAACCGGGCCCAGGAGTTCCAGCGCACCGACATCATCGTCGTCTGCCTCGTGGTCTACGCCCTTCTCGGGCTCGCCGTCGACGCCGTCGTCCGACTACTCGAAAGGCTGCTGCTGTCATGGCGACCGGCCTTCAGCGGAGCTTGACCACCGCCGGCGGGGGCACGCAAGCCCCACCCGCGGTCACCGTCCGCAACCTGCGCCGCTCCTTCGGCGACACCACGGTCATCGACGACCTCAGCCTGTCCGTCCCGGCCGGGCAGTTCGTCTGCCTGCTCGGCCGCAGCGGCTGCGGCAAGAGCACCCTGCTGCGGATCCTCGCCGACCTCGACAACGAGATCAGCGGCGAGGTCCAGATCGCGTCCCGGCGCGCGGTGGCCTTCCAGTCGCCGCGGCTGCTGCCCTGGAAGCGGGTGTGGCGCAACGTCGTTCTCGGCCTGCCGGGCCGGCCGGACCGAGCCCGCGCGCTCGCGGCGCTGACGGAGGTAGGGCTGGCCGATCGTGCCGACGCCTGGCCCAAGACGCTCTCCGGCGGCGAGGCGCAGCGCGCGTCGCTGGCCCGGGCGCTCGTGCGCGACCCCGAGCTGATGCTGCTCGACGAGCCGTTCGGAGCGCTCGACGCCCTGACCAGGATCCGCGTGCAGGGCCTGGTCGAGCAGCTGTGGCAGCGGCACCGCCCGGCGATCCTGCTGGTCACGCACGACGTCGAGGAGGCGTTGCTGCTCGCCGACCGGGCGCTGGTCATGGAGGACGGTGTGATCTCGCACAGCGTGGACGTCACGCTGCCGCGGCCACGCACCGTGACCGACCCGGCGTTCGTCGAGCTGCGCGCCGAGCTCCTCGCCCGGCTCGGCGTCGGGGCCTCCTCCCCTTCCTGACGAAGCTCGTCCCAACACCCCCGGAGTTCACCCATGCGCTTCCCCAGACCCGGACGTCCAGTGGCACGGCCCCTACGACTCGCGGTGGCGGCGACGCTCGCCGCGGGACTCCTGCTCACCGCCTGCGGTTCCGACGACGACCCCGCTCCGGGCGCCGCCGGCGCAGGCACCGGCGCCACCGAGAAACCGGTCGCGGGCGGTTCGGTCACCTACGCGATCGACACCGAGCCGACCTGCTTCGACATCCACGTCAGCCCGCAGGACATCACCGCGGCCATCCAGCGCAACGTGTTCGACTCGCTCGTCGCGGAGGACGAGTCCGGCACGTTCCACCCGTGGCTGGCGAGCTCCTGGGAGACCTCGCCGGATCTGAAGACCTACACCTTCAAGCTCCGCCAGGACGTCACGTTCACCGACGGCACCCGCTTCGACGCCGCCGCCGTGAAGGCGAACTTCGACCACATAAAGGCGCCCACGACGAAGTCGCGGTACGCCGCGAGCCTGCTCGGCAGCTACACCGGCACCGACGTCGTCGACCAGTTCACCGCCCGGGTGAACTTCGCCCAGCCCTTCGCGCCGTTCCTGCAGGCGGCCAGCACCGCCTATCTCGGCTTCTACTCGCCGAAGACGCTCGCCGCCGACGCCGACAAGCTGTGCGGCGGTGGCCCGGTGGCGGTCGGCACGGGGCCGTTCACCTTCACCAGCTACACCAAGGGCCAGAGCATCGTCCTGACGAAGAACCCGGCGTACAACTGGGCGCCGGCGACCGCGAAGCACACCGGCGCCGCCTACCTGGACACGTTGACGATCCGCGTTCTCAAGGAGAACTCCACCCGGATCGGCTCGCTGACCAGCGGCCAGATCGACGTCGCCGGTGCGGTGCCGCCGGCGAACGTGGCCGCGGTCGAGGCGAACGGGCGCCTGCAGGTGCTGCGCCGCGACGCCGCGGGCTCGCCGTACAGCCTCTACCTGAACACCACACTGGCACCGTTCACCGACGAGCGGGTGCGCGTCGCCTTCCAGCGTGGCCTGAACATCGACCAGGACGTGAAGACCGTCTACTTCGGCCAGTACAAGCGTTCCTGGAGCCCACTCACCGCGGTCACGCCCTCCTACGACAGGAGCCTGGAGAACAGCTGGCCCTACGACCCGGCCAAGGCCAACCAGCTGCTCGACGAGGCCGGCTGGACGGGCCGTGATTCCGACGGCTACCGCACCCGTGACGGCCACCGGCTCACCGTCGCCTGGCCGATCATCCCGGCCACCATCCGCGAACAGCGGGACGTCCTCGGCCAGGCGTTCCAGGAGGACCTCAAGAAGATCGGCATCGAGCTCACCCGCCCGTCCCTCGACGCGGGCACGTACCTGAAGGAGGCGTACGCCGGCAAGTACGCCGTCCTGGACTTCAGCTGGGCCCGGTTCGAGCCGGACGTGCTGCGGCTGTTCTTCCACTCGGCCAGCACTCTGGCCGGCGGCGGCCAGAACGCCGCGTTCGTGAAGGACCCCGAGGTGGACACCTGGACGACGACCGGTGCGGGCACCTTCGACGAGAAGGTCCGGAACGACGTCTACGCGCGCACCCAGCAGCGGGTGGTCAGGATCGGCGCGGTCGTGCCCGTCTACACACCGTCGTCCATCCTCGCGGCCGGCAGGCACGTCCACGGGATCGCCTTCGACACGAACGCCTGGCCGCAGTTCTACGACGCCTGGCGCGACCGAAAGTGAAGGCCGTCGAACCCGTTCGGCCAGGGCCACGGGGGTGGATCGTGCTGCGCGCGGTCGGGCGGCGGCTCGCCCGCGCGGGCGCGGTCGTCCTCGGCGCGGCGACCCTCGCGTTCGCCGCGTTGCAGCTGCTGCCCGGTGACCCGGTGGCGGTCATGCTGGGGCCGGCCACGACGGCGTCCCCGCAGGTCCGGGAGCAGATCAGGGCCGACTTCGGGTTCGACGAGCCGGTACCGGTGCGCTATCTGCACTACCTCGGTGATCTGGTGACGGGCGACCTGGGCCGGTCCTACCAGCTCCAGCAGCCGGTCACCGCGCTCATCGGGGAGCAGCTGTGGCCGACGGTGCAGCTCGTCGCGGCGAGCGTCACCCTCGCCGTGGTCATCGCGGTGGTCTCCGCGGTGCTCACGGCGGGCCGCCGCTCGGCACTGCGCGCCGTGGTCACGCTGCTGGAGCTGGTGGCGCTGTCCACCCCGCAGTTCTGGCTGGGGATCGTGCTGCTGACAGTGTTCTCGTTCCGCCTGAACCTCTTCCCGGTGGCGGGCGCGCAGGACCTCAGGGCGCTGGTGCTGCCGGCGGTCACCCTCGCGCTACCCGTCGCCGGGGTGCTGGCACAGGTGCTGCGGGAGGGCATCGAGACGGCGCTGGAACAGCCGTTCGTCGTCGCTGCCCGGGCCCGGGGCCGCAGCCGGATCGGGGTGCGGCTGCGGCACGCGGTCCGGCACGCGGCGGCCCCGCTGCTCACACTGTCCGGCTGGGTGACGGGTTCGCTGCTGGGCGGCGCGGTGCTGGTGGAGACCGTCTTCGGTCGCCCCGGCCTCGGTTCGCTGGTGCTGCAGGCGGTCGCCAGCCGGGACATGCCGGTCGTGCTGGGCGTGGTCCTGCTGACCGCGACGGTGGTGGCCGTCGTGTTCATCCTGGTGGACCTGGTGCAGCTGGCGCTCGACCCACGGCTACGGACGGCGGCAGCTCTGTGACGAACATCGACACCCGGACGGACATCGACGCCGGGACCGGCAGCAGCCCCGAGACCGGCGGCAGCCCCGAGACCGGCAGCAGCCCAGGGGCGGGCATCGACACCGTGCTCACGGGCGGCGCCCGGCGTCCGGGTCCACGCGGCTGGTCGGTCCCCCGGCCGGGTGTCGTCTCGGTCCCCCGGCCGGGTGTTGTCGTCGCGGCCGCGGTACTGGCGCTGGCTGCCTTCGTCGCGGCCGCGCCGGGGCTGCTGACCGACGCCGCGCCAACCGACATCGACCCCGTGCACGCGCTGGCCGGGCCGGGGGCGGGCCACTGGTTCGGCACCGACCAGCTCGGCCGCGACGTGTTCACCCGCGTCGTCTACGGGGCCCGCACGTCGCTGCTGCTCGGCCTCGCCGCGATCGGCCTCGCCGTCGCCGGTGGTGTGGTGCTGGGCCTGGCCACGGCGCTCGGCGGGCGCGGGATGAAGCGGATCCTCACCTGGCTGACGGACGTCACGCTCGCGCTGCCCCCGGTGCTGCTAGCGCTGCTGGTGGTCGCCGTGCTCGGCGCCGGAACGGCGAACACCGTGATCGCGATCGCGATCGCCCTCATTCCGGTGTACGGGCGGCTGGTGCGCACCGAGGCGATGCTGGTGCTGCGCTCCGGCTACGTCGAGGCCGCGGTCGGGCTCGGCCTGCGCCGCGGTGTGGTGGTCGCCCGCCATGTCCTGCCCAACGCGCTCGGCCCGGTGCTGGTCCTGGCCACGGTCGGGTTCGGTACCGCGCTCATGTACGCCTCCGCGTTGAGCTTCCTCGGCCTCGGGTCGAGCCCGCCGAGCCCGGAGTGGGGCCTGATGCTGTCCGAGGGTCGCGACTTCCTCCAGACCGCCTGGTGGACGGGGGTGTTCCCGGGTGCGGCGATCACCGGAACCGTGATCGCCGTGACGGTCGTCGGCCGGTACGCGCAGGCTCGTTTCGCCGGACGGGTCGACTGGCGGGCGGGCCGATGACCGGGCCGGTGGGCGGGGTGGACGGCGGGCCGGTGGGCGGGGTGGACGGGCCGCTGCTCGTCGTCGACGGGCTCGACGTGACGTTCCAGGTGGGTGGCGAGCGGGTGCACGCGGTGCGCGACGTGTCGTTCGCCCTCGACCGCGGCGAGTGCCTGGCGATCGTGGGCGAGTCCGGGTCCGGGAAGAGCGTCACCGCCCGCACGTTGATCGGTCTGACCGGTGGGCGTTCGACGGTGCGCGCCCGCCGCCTCTCCTTCGACGGCACCGACCTGACCGCGCTCACCGAGGCACGCTGGCGGGCGGTGCGCGGACGGCACATCGGGCTGGTGCTGCAGGACGCGCTGGTGTCCCTGGACCCGCTGCGAACGGTGGGCGCGGAGGTCGCCGAGCCGCTGCGCGTCCACCGGCTCGCCGCTCGGGACGAGGTCGCCGGCCGGGTCCGGGACACGCTGGCCGACGTCGGCGTGCCGGATCCGGCCCGGCGCGCCCGCCAGTACCCCCACCAGCTCTCCGGCGGGCTGCGGCAGCGGGCGCTGATCGCGTCCGCGGTCGCGGCCGGACCGCGGCTGCTGCTCGCCGACGAACCGACCACCGCCCTGGACGTGACCGTGCAGGCCCAGGTGCTCGATCTGCTGCGACGGCTCCGGCAGGAAGGCCTGGCACTCCTGCTGATCAGCCACGACCTCGCCGTCGTGGCCGGCATCGCCGACCGGATCGCCGTCATGTACGGGGGGCTGATCGTCGAGGGCGGACCAGCGGAACAGGTGCTGCGCGACCCGCGGCATCCCTATACCCAGGCGCTGCTCGCGGCCGTCCCCACGCTGCACACCAGGCGGAGCCGGCTGGCGGTCCCGGTGCCCCGCCAGCCGGGGGCCGGCCCGGACGGCTGCCCGTACGCGGCCCGCTGCCGGCTCGCCGACGAACGCTGCCGGACGGAGCTCCCGCCCCCGGCCGAGGCCGACCCCGGGCACAGCGTCCTGTGCTGGCACCCCGCACCGGCCCCCGACCCATCGGGCCGATCTGACCCGTTCCGTCCGTCCCACCCGTCCCACCCGTCGGGCCCGTTCGGATCGGCCGGCCCGTTCGGATCGGCCGAACCCGTCGGCCCGGCCGTCCTGGCCGTCGCCGAAACACCACCGCTCGCACACATGCCAACCGGGAGCGTGCCCGCCGCGGGCATGCCCACCGAAGTCGCCCGCGGCGAGGTCCTTCTCGATGTCGACGGTCTCTCCAGGCGGTTCCGCGGGCCCGGCGGGGCCTGGCAGCACGCCGTCGACGACGTGTCGTTCCAGCTGCGCGCCGGCGAGACGCTCGGCGTCGTCGGCGAGTCCGGGTCGGGGAAGACGACGGTGGCCCGCATCGTGCTGGGCCTGCTCGCACCGGACGCCGGCACGGTCCGCTTCGCCGGTGTCCCGTGGAACGGGGACGGGGTGCTCGAGCGCGACCGCCGGCCGCACCGCCGCCGTATACAGGCCGTCCAGCAGGATCCGCTGAGCTCCTTCGATCCCCGTTACACCGTCGAGCGGATCGTCGGGGAGGCGGTGGCGGGCAGCCGCCGCCGGGGCGGGCGGCGGGCACGGCGTGACCGGGTCGCCGTCCTGCTCGACCAGGTGGGGCTCGGCGCGAACCTGCTGGGACGGCGGCCGCGGGACCTCTCCGGCGGACAGCGCCAGCGGGTGGCGATCGCGCGGGCGCTGGCGCCGGAGCCGGCGCTGCTCGTCTGTGACGAGCCGGTGTCCGCCCTGGACGTGTCGATCCAGGCCCAGATCCTCGACCTGCTCGCCGACCTGCAACGTGACCTCGGGGTGGCGATGCTGTTCATCTCCCATGACCTGGCGGTGATCCACCAGGTCGGCGACCGGCTCCTGGTGATGCGCGACGGCAGGATCGTCGAGTCCGGTGAGCTCCGGCAGGTCTTCGCACAGCCGGCGCACCCGTACACCCGGGAGCTGCTCGCCGCGGTCCCCCGGCCCGCCGAGTCCGCCTCACGGGCGATGGCCCGCTAGCGCGTTGGCGGCCGGAGCGGGACCCACAGGTGGGAAGGCGGCGCGGCGTCCCCACGGCCTGGTCGAACGGGCCGCGGAGATCTCGGTGTTCACCCGGCTGCTGGCCCGCGGCAGGCTCGGGAACGGCAGCGTCGTGGTGCTCAGCGGGGCGGTTTCGACCGGCAAGACCGAGCTGTTGAACGCCCTGGTCGACGATGCGGCGGCGACGGGTGCGGTGGTTCTGACCGCGCTCGCCACCCCAGCGGAACGCGACGAACCGCTGGCCCTCGTGCGCCAGTTGTTCCGCACACCGCCACAGTTCGGCGCCGAGGACGATCTCGCCTGGCCTCGGGTCACCGACGCCGAGGCTGCCCCCGCAGCCCCCACCGACACCGGTACGGCTCCCGCCGACCAGTTGTCGACCAGCGCCGTGCACGACCTGTGGTCGGCGATCGACACGCTCGCGCGCCGGGTCACGGTCGTCATCGGTGTCGACGACCTGCATTTCGCCGACGTGGAGTCGTTGCGCTGCCTGGCGTACTTCGGCGGCCGGGTGCGGGCGTCGCGGGTTCTGATCGTCGTCAGCGAGAACATCGGACATGTCGGGACGGATGCTTCGCGAGCCTCCTGGCACACCGATCTGTTGCGCCAGCCCCACTGCCACCGGATCCAGGTCTCCCCGCTGTCGCCTCGGGGGGTGGCCGAGCTGCTCGACACCCGGCTCCGACTGCCCGTCGGCACGGTCACGACCACCCGCTGGCACCACGTGAGCGGTGGGAACCCGCTGCTGCTGCGGGCCCTGACCGAGGACGCCGCCGCCGTGGCCAGGCAACCCGCCGGACTCGCCGGACTCGCCGAACCCACCGGTCCGGCCGAACCCGTCGCACCGGGAGAACCCGCCGAACCCGCGGAGCCAGCCGAACCCGTCGCCGGTACGGCATTCGGCCAGGCATACCTGACCTGCCTTCACCGCGGCGGGCCCGACCTGCTCCAGGTCGCGCGCGGGCTGGCGATCCTCGCCGAGTCCGGCTCGTCCGCGTCGCTACGCCAGCTCGTCGACGCGGACGAGCCGACGGTCGAGCGGGCCCTGGACCTGCTGGAACGCGCCGGTCTGCTCGAGCGCGCCGGTCCGCTGGGCACCGGCCGGTTCCGCCACCCGGCCGCCCGGGCCGCAGTGCTCGCCGAGATGTCCCCGGGCGAACGGTCGCATCTGTACCAGCGGGCGGCCCGCCTGCTGCAGGTCGACGGCGCGGCGGCGCACACCGTCGCCGCGCATCTGGTCGCCGCGCACCACCCGCCCGGGCCGTGGGCGTTCGCCGTGCTCTGCCGGGCGGTCGAGGAGACCCTCGACCACGATCGGCTCTTCGCCGCCGAGTGCCTGCGGCTGGCCCGCCTGGTCTGTTCCGACGACATGCAGCGGGCGACGGTCGCACTGCTGCGGCTGCGGATCTCCTCGCCCAGCGCGGAGGTCGACCCACTCACCGCGGCCGAGCACCAGGTCGCGGTGCAGGCGGCGCTGGGCGGTACCAACCGGGAGATCGCCAGAATCCTGCACATCACCGCGAGTACCGTCGAGCAGCATCTGACCCGGGTTTACCGCAAACTCGGCGCGAAAGGCCGCGCCGACCTGCGGTCCACTTTCATGCAGTTCGCCCGCGAGGATCTCGACTAGCCGGCGGCCGCGAATATTCCGCGATACGCAATCCAACGACGACCGACACCACGTGACATCGGTCACCACCCAAGAGCATTTAAGTCGTCGATGCGAACCTGCTACTTCAACGATCACCGTGAGCTGGAAAGAGTTCGGACATTTTCGCGTAACACTATCGCAGAAATAGCCGCACAGGGGTCATCTAGGGGGGTTTCAGGGGTACCTCGGGAGCAATTCTCCGGTGATTATTGACGGAGCGACGCGCCGCAGTTCGACGCGCCCCGGATCCCGGGTTCCCCCGGCTCCCCGGACCCGAACACCCGGAGATTTCCCCAGAAAGACCAGTGTCCTACTTCATCCGCCGAGCCGTCATGCGGGCCCGGACACCGAGTCGCGCCCGCAGACACCGCCCCACGAGACACGATGGGACAACGATGAGATACGAAATCCTCGGGCCTCTTCGGGTGACGAAGGAGGATGGCACCTGCTTCATCAGCGCCCCCAAGATGGAGACCCTGCTCGCCACCCTCCTGGTCCGCCCGAACGAAGTGGTGTCGGCCGACCAGCTCATCAGCGAGATCTGGGGTGCGGCCGCACCGCGGAGCGCGAATGCCGGAATCCACGTGATGGTGTCGAACCTGCGCAAGTTCCTGGCCCGGCCGGACCGGACGGACAGCCCGATCGTGACCCGCGCCCCGGGCTACCTGCTGGACCTGGGCGACGACACCCTCGACGCCCACGACTTCCTGGACCTGGCCGCGCGCGGACACGAACACGTGCGGCTGAAGAAGTACGCGGAGGCCGTGGCCTGCTTCGACCGTGCGCTCGGGCTGTGGCGGGGCCAGCTGCTCGGCCGGCCGCCCGCCAGCCCGATGATCGTCTGGTATGACACCTGGCTCGCCGAACAGCGGCTGGGCTGCCTGGAGGCGAACCTGGAGGCGGAGCTCGAGCTCGGCCGCCACCGCCGGCTCGTGCCCAGGCTGTACTCGCTCATCACCGAACACCCGCTGCACGAACCGTTCTACCGCCATCTGATGGTCGCGCTGTACCGGGCCGAGCGGGTCGCCGACGCACTCGACGTCTACCGGACGGCCCGCACCCGGCTGCGCGACGAGCTGGGCCTCGAGCCGTGCCGCTCGCTACAGGACACACAGCGGGCGATCCTGGTCGGCGACCGGCGCATGGGCCTCGTCCGGCTCGCCGGCTGAACGCTCTCGCTCCCGCCCCGGGTCCCGCCCCCGGGTCGGGCCGACCACGAACCTGCCCTGCCCCATCTGGAGAGGCTGTCCGTGGCCCGGCCCGCCCCGGGACGGTCAGCCCCGGGGGGCGGTCAGCCGCCCTCGATCGCGGCGGACTGCACCGCGGCGAGGTCCACCTTCTCGCCTCGTCCGTCCTCCCGGAAGAGCAGCAGCGCGGCCAGCACCCCGACGACCATGGTCACCGCGGTGATGACGAAGCCGAGCTTGAACCCCTCGGTGAGCGCGGCCGCCGCCGCGTCGCCGGCGCGGGCCGCGTCGGCCGTCCGGCTCTCGGCGAGCGTCGCGATGACCGCGAAGCCGAGCGATCCCCCGACATAGCGGCTGACGTTGAGCAGCGCCGCGGCGATGCCCGTGCTCTCCGCCGGCACGCCCGTCACCGCGGCGATGTTGATCGGGACGAAAAGGATCGCGAACCCGAGGCTGACCACCACCGACGGCAGGATGATGTTCGTGCCCAGACCGCCGTCCGGCGAGATCCCGGTGAACAACAGCAGACCGCCGGCGACGATCGCGCAGCCGATGGCGACGACGGCGCGGATGCCGATCTTCGGCACGAGCAGTGGGCCGACCGGCGCGGCGACCAGCAGGGTCACGGCGAGCGGCAGGTAGGCCAGTCCGGTCTTCAGCGGGGAGTAGTTCAGTACCTCCTGCGCGTACAGAGTGACGAAGAACAGCATCGCCCACAGCGCGACCGCGACGAGCGCCTGGACCGCGTTCGCGCCGGACACCGAACGGTTACGGAACAGCGAGAACGTCATCAGCGGCTCGGCCGCTACGAACAGCTCGTGGACGACGAAGTAGGCGAGGAGCACGACGGCGCCGGCGAGCAGGCCGATCGTCCGCCCGGACCCCCATTCGTGCTCGCTGGCCTGCAGCACCGCGTAGATCAGCAGCGCGGTGCCGCCGGTGGAGACCAGCGCGCCGACGACGTCGAAGCGGTGCGTCCGGGTCGTGCGGTCCGCGGGCAGGTACCGGCCGGCACCGGCCAGGATGAGCGCGCAGATCGGGACGTTCAACAGGAAGATCCACCGCCAGCCGGGCCCGTTGACGAGCACGCCACCCAGCACCACGCCCAGGGCGCTGCTCACGCCGGCGGCGGTACCCCAGACCGCCAGCGCCTTGTTGCGGGCCGGGCCAGCCGGGAAGATCGACGCGATCATCGCCAGCGTCATCGGGATGCTGAACGCTCCGGCCAGGCCCTGCAGCGCCCGGGTGGCGACGAGGCTGCCCGCGTCCTGCGACAGACCCGCGGCGAGCGAGGCGACCAGGAACAGGGCGATTCCCCCGACGAATATCCTCCGCTGGCCGAACACGTCACCGGTCCGGCCGCCGAGCAGCAGGAAACCACCGAACGCCACCGTGTAGGCGTTCACCACCCACGGCAGGTCGCCCTGGGAGAAACCGAGGTCGTCCTGAATGCTGGGCAGCGCGACGTTCACGATCGTGATGTCGAGGGTTTCGAGCATTGCCGCGACGCACAACAGCGTCAACGCGATCGTGTGAACGGACGTCCAGACGAACGACGCCGGGTTCGAGGACGCCGGGTTCGAGGACGTCGAATTCGGGTGCACCGAATGTGAGGGCGCCGACCTCGGGGGCGCGGAGCTCCCGGCGGCCGGCTCGCGCGCCGGCCCGTCGACGGCTCGCACCGCCGCCCCGGACTCCTGCTTTTCCGTCATGGGTTGCGAATTCCTTTCGAGCGACTGTGACCGACCAGCCTTTTCCGTCGACGTGTCCGAGCCGCAGTGACAGCACCCGGCAGACGTGAGATGGAAAAGGCTCAATGAGCCTTTTCCATCTCACGGCGCATGGTCAGGGACACCGCGGGTTCGAGTCGACGACGGAAAAGGCTCGGCTTCGGGGCCGCGGATCCGGGCGGCGGTCGTTCTTCCACACCCGGACCCGCGGCCGATGCCGCCTACTGCGCGGCGGGCGCGTCCGCCGGCGTCTGGACGTCCCAGGAGTAGCCATGCGGAACGAGGAAGTCGAGGAAGCTCGCGGCGTCGAACGCCTGGGCGGGGCTGAGCACACCGGCGCGGGGCGGCTGGGCGAGCAGCCGACGGACAGCCTCCGCCACGATCACCGCGGTCGACCCGTAGATGTCGCTGGCATGCAGGACACCGCGGGCACGGCGCCCGTCGGCGCCGGTGGCCTCCGCGACGATGGTGAACCTGGCCGCAGCGCGGCGGGTGTCGTCCGGGCCCTCCGCAAGGTTGTCGATGATGGTCGCGACGGTCTCGGCGGGCAGCTGGAGCAGCTGCGCGAACTCCGGCGTGACGATGCTGGCGTTGATGACGACCGACAGCCGGTCGGTCGGCACGTGCCGGGGAACGGTGATGACTTCCGGGCCCGCCCAGCTGATGACCGGCGTCGGCTCCACGTTCCCCGGGAACGTCACCGCCTCGTACGGCGTCGTGCCGTCGCCGGGCCGCCATCCGCCGTCGCTGTAGACGAAGGTGCCGCTGGTCAGCGCACCGAAGGCCGACCGGACGGTTCCCCTGCTCATGTCCCAGTCGTGCACGTCGTAGGCGACGAGGAGATCGGTCGCCTGCTCGACCCGGGAGCCGACCACGTTCGCGAGCAGATCACCGGGAACGATGTCGAAACCGACGGACGGGACGACGGCCACCCCGGCGTTCTGCGCGGGGTCGGAGAACTCGTCGAAGACCTTCTTCACGAACAGCTGCTCGGCGGTCGTGTCGAGATAGGGCACACCCGCCTCGATGGCGGCCCGGACCACCGGTTCACCCACCAGCGCGAACGGGCCCGCCACGTTGACGACGACATCACTGCCGCGGAACGCGTCCGCCAGGGCTGCCGGGTCTTCCACACCGACCTGGCGGGTCGCTATCTCGACCTTCCGGCCGTCGACGGAGTCACCCGGCTCGGTGTCGGCCAGTTCCGTCGCCAACGCCCGCAGCCGGTCACCGTCCCGGCCGGCCAGAACGACGGAAAATCCGCGGCGCCGAAGCTCGGCGGCCACCAGCCGTCCGGTGTATCCACTCGCGCCGTAAACGGTGATCGCCATGCGGAATCCCCTCCTCTATGGAGCCTTCTCCATCTCACGGGCACGGTCCGGGACACCGCGAGTCCACGTCGCCGAGAGTCCACATCGCCGAGAGTCCAGGTCGCCGAGAGTCCACGTCGCCGACGGGAAAGGCTCATTCAGTACCCGTCATACTTGCGGGGATCAGCCGGCACGCCCATCCCGCAACTAGGGGCCTCGCGCATCCCCCCAACTTTGGGGATTTTTTCGATCGGCAAGGTCGGGTAAGCTCGCGGGCGTGGCGAAACCTGCCCTCGGAATCCGCGCCAGCGCCGTTCGCGAGGGGATCGCGGACCTGTGCGAGCAGCGCATCACCCCGGAAGACCTCGTCGCCGAGGTCGCCGAGCGCGTCCGCCGAGTGGTTCCGTACGACGCCGGCTCGTGGATGACGACCGACCCCGAGACGCTGCTGCCGACCCGGCTGCACGCGGTCGGTCCCAAGGTCTGCCTGCGCGCCGACGACCTGCACGACGAGCTGGCGGGCACCGGCGTCAACGGGTTCCTCGACCTCGACCGATCCGGGCGTTGCGCGGTGTCCCTCGCCGCCTCCACCGGCGGCGACCTGGACCGCGCCACCCGGCACCGGTCCGTCCACGAGCCGCTGGGGCTGCGCGACGAGCTGCGGCTGCTCGCCCGGGACGGCAGCGCCACCTGGGGCATCGGCTGTCTGCGGCGCGCCGACGACGAGCCCGACTTCACCGCCGCCGAGGTCCGCTACGTCGCCTCGATCGCCCGCCATCTGGGCCACGGCCTGCGGTCCGGCCTGGCCCGCACCGCGGCACCACGCACCCCGCTGGCGGGCTCCGGCACGCTGATACTGGACGCGGCGGGCCACCTCGAGGCCTCCACCGCGGAGGCGGACCGCTGGCTGCGGCGGATCAGCCCGGCCGAGCCCCCCGAGCTGCCGGTGTCGGTCACGATGGTGGCCGTGCAGGCCCAGGCGAACGCCGTAGCGGGCGGCCCGCCCCGACCGGCCCGGCTGCGGATGTCGCTGCCCGGCGGCGGCTGGCTGCTGGTGCAGGGCGAGGTGCTGGTCTCCGCACCGGCGCACGGGGGCGGCGGCACGTCACGCACCGCCGTCGTGCTGGAGCCCGCGAGCCGCGCCGACCTGCTGCCGGTGATGCTGGCCCTCTACGGCCTCACCGCGCGCGAACGCCAGCTGGCCGAGCTGCTCGTCGCCGGGCACGGCACCGACCGGATCGCCCGCAGGCTCGGGATCTCCCAGCACACCGTGCGCGACCACACCAAGGCGATCTTCGCGAAGGTGAACGTGGCGACCCGTGCCGAGCTGACCGCGGTGCTCGGCGCCGAGGTCACCGGCCCCCCGGTCGACGTCCCCGGCGGCCTGGGCGACCTCGGCCTCGCCGGCTGACGCACCGCGCCCGGAAACACCACGGTCCTCGCAGCCCCAGAAGACTGGACGCTGCGAGGACCGCCGGCGTTCTGCTCCTCAGTGCGGAGCCATCAGTGAAACTGTGTTCCTCGGGTACATCGCCATCAAGCAAGGGTCGCCAGGCCGCTGCGCTGGCCTCCACGGATGCAGGGAAAATAGGGCCGGGTCGCCTGCCGAGAGCAAGACCTGAGGATCGGGGTCGTCAGAACGACCAGGATCCTCAGATCTTCCGGAGCGCGGCTACGAGCGGGGGCGTCCGCTCTTCCTACCCACGAACCCAGCCGGACCTCCGAGTGCTCGGTAGCCAGGCAGCTCGCTAGCCCGGTAGCCCGGTAGCCCGGCAGCCCGGTTTTGCAAGTCGCAAGAGTGAACGATTTCGGTCGTTCCAGCGACCAAAATTCTTCTTTCTTGCGGGTCGCCAGGTGAATCAGCACCCCTTTTGCCGCTAAAGAGGCGAAATGACCCCGCCGCACGGCAGTGCGGGATCCTCGATGGATGGCAGGAGGGGCGCGGTTCGCCCCCCATCAGCACGGCTCCGCCAAGCCCATACAGGCACGCCGGATCCGCGTCTCAGGATTCTGCCGCGGGCTCTTCGCTCATCGCCCTTGGACTCGCGCTGCGGATCAGACGGCGGTGAGGCGAAGGGTGGCTGCGGGGGTCTCCGCGCTGCCGGCCGGGACGATCGCGTAGCGGCGCCGCTCCCATGGATAGTGCGGCAGGTCGACGACGGCACGGGGCAGTTCCGTCAGCTCGCCTCCACCGGGCTCCACGGGAGTGCCCGCGGCGAGCGCGTCGAGGGCCGCGAGGGCCTGCGACCGGCTGGTGGCGAGCACCCGGGCGCGGACGGGATGGCGCGCCCGGCCCACGGTCGCCGTGTAGGCGAACGCCGGGTAGGCGTCGTCCGGGAGGGTGGCCAGCCGGTCCCGGTAGCGCGCCGCGAGGACCCGCAGCGCGTCCGGGGTTCGCGCCGCCACCTCGAATCCGGCCACCGGAACCGCCCTCCCGCCAGCGGCCGCGACACCCTCCACACCACCGGTGCCCACCGCACCACCGCTGCCCACCGCGGCGCCGGCACCCACCACGGCACCGGCACCCGCCGCCGCACCGTTGCCCGCCGCGGTGCCGATGTCCACCGCGGTACCGACGTCCGCCGGGCCGACGATGACGTGGGCGTTGGTACCGCTCATGCCGAAGGAGCTGACGCCGGCGTAGCGGCCGTCGTCCGGTGACCAGGCCTCGACCTCGGTGGGGATGGCGATTCCGGTATCGGCGAGGTCGAGGCGCGGGTTCAGGGTCCGGAAGTGCACCAGCGGCGGCACGGCCCGGCGCTGCACGCACAGGATCGCCTTGAGCAGGCCGGCCATACCCGCCGCGGACTCCAGGTGCCCCAGGTTCGACTTCACCGATCCGACCGTCAGCCGGCGCCCGCCGCGCGGGCGGCCGAGGACGGTCGCGATCGCGTCCATCTCGATCGGGTCGCCCAGGGCGGTTCCGGTGCCGTGGGCCTCCAGGTGCCCGATGTCCGCTGCGGTCAGGCCCGCGTCGGCCAGCGCCGCGGCGATGACGTCGATCTGGGACCGCACGTTGGGCGCGGTGATGCTGGCGGACCTGCCGTCCTGGTTGAGCGCCGAGCCGGCGATCACCGCGTGGATGCGGTCGTTGTCCCGCCGGGCGTCCGCGAGGCGCTTGAGCACGACGATCCCGCAGCCCTCGGAGCGGGTGAAGCCGTTCGCGCGGGCGTCGAACGGCTTGCACAGCCCGTCCGGGGCGAGCAGGCCCGACTGGGAGATCAGCCTGGTCGACGCCGGAGACACGATGAGGTTGACGCCGGCGGCGAGCGCGACCTCGCACTCGCCCCGCAGCAGCGCCTGCCGCGCGAGATGGACGGCGACCAGCGACGACGAGCAGGACGTGTCCACTGCCATCGCCGGGCCGGTCAGCCCCAGGGTGAACGCGACCCGCCCGGCGGAGTAGCAGATCGCGTTGCCGATGCCCCAGACCGCGTCGACGTCGGCGGGCCGCCAGTCGTCGTAGTCCTGGTTGGTGATGCCGACGAAGAATCCGGTGCGGGTCTCGGTCAGGCGCTCCGGGGGCAGCGCGGCGTCCTCGAGGGCCTCCCAGGCGACCTCCAGCAGCAGTCGGTGCTGCGGGTCGAGCCGCCGTGCCTCGCGGCCGCCGATACCGAAGAAGCCGGCGTCGAAGTCCATCACCTCGTCGAGGAACCCGCCTTTGCGGTGCAGGCCCGCCCACTGGTCGGCGAACGGGCCCATCCGCTCCTGGCTGAGCGGGGTGACCAGGTCACGGCCGGCGGCGAGCGCCGTCCAGTAGCCGTCGAGGTCGTCGATGCCACCGGGCAGGCGCAGGCCGACGCCGACGACGGCGAGCGGCTGGTCGGCGCGTTGCGCGTCGAGCTGGGCCCGCAGTGAGCGGATCGTGTCGAGCGCCCGCGCGAGCGCGGTACGGGACGCCGGGGCGGGGGCCGGGGCGCCGGGCGGGGCGCCGGGCGGGGCAGCGGCCGGGACGAGCGTGGGACTGTCGTCGTGAGCCATGCGTTCTCAGTCCTCCTGGGTGGCGGCGGGGGCCGCAGCCTCGAACAGTCGCTCCGTCAGGGCGCCGGACAGGGCGCGCATCGTTCCGTACGTCCACAGCAGGGTCGGCGACAGCTTCAGGCCGAACGCCGACTCCAGGCGGTTGCGGAACTCCAGACCCATCAGCGAGTCGAGGCCGAGCGATTTGAACGGCAGGTCCCGCTCGATCGCGGTCGGGTCCAGGCGCAGCACCCGGCTGGCCAGCTCGCGCACCTTGCCCTCGAGCAGCTCACGGCGGTCGTCGCCGTCGCTGGTGCGCAGCCGGGCGAGGAACTCGTTGCCCTGCTCACCCACCGGGGTGCCGTCGCGCGAGGCACGGCGCAGCACGCTCCAGCTCTCCAGTGCGGCGGTGTCCGGGTAGGAGTCGAACCACTGCCGCAGGTCGAGGCGCAGGTAGGCGACGACCTGCCCGTCGGCACCCCGGCCTGCGATGCGCCGGCCCGCGGTCTGCTGGCCCGCGATGTCCTGGCCTGCGGTGTCCTGGCCCGCGGCACCCTGGCCCGCGGTATCCGGACCACCGGCGCCGAGGTAGCCGGCGAGTGCCTGCCACGCCTCCTCGGCGGTGAAGCTGCCCATCCCGCGGTCGGCGAGGCGGGCACCCCGGTTGTCCTCACTCGCCGCCAGCCCGATCTCGGCGAAGGGACCCCACTGCACGCTCAGCCCCGGCCGGCCGCGGCGGCGGCGGGCGACGGCGAGCGCGTCGAGGTAGGCGTTGCCGGCCGCGTAGGCGGCCTGGCCGGCGTTGCCGATCAGCGCCGCGGCCGACGAGAACAGCACGAAGAAGTCGAGCGGGTCGGGGTCGGTCGCGGCGTCGAGGTTGCGGGCACCGTCGACCTTCGGGGCCAGCACCCGCTCGGCCTGCTCGGGCCGCAGGGTCAGGATCGTCGCGTCGTCGAGCAGGCCGGCGGCGTGCACGACACCGCGCAGCGGCGGGAGCGCGGCACGCAGCTCGGTGAGCGCCGCGGTGAGCGCGGCGGCGTCGGCGACGTCGACCTGGCGGGTCTCCACCCGCACGCCCCGGCCCCGCAGGGAGTCGAGGCGGGCGGTCGCGGCTGCGTCCGGCGCGCGGCGGCCCAGCAGCACCAGGCTGCGGGCACCGGAGTCGGCCAGGAACTCGGCGAGGGAAAGGCCGAGCGCCCCGAGCCCACCGCTGATCAGATAGGTCGCGTCGGCGCGGAACCGGCCCTGCGGCATCGGCTCCGGCGCGGCGGGCGGCAGGTCGGCCGGGTCGATCCGCACCACGTACTTGCCGATGTGGTTGCCGTGGGACATGTCCCGCAGCGCCTCCGCCACCTCGGCGAACGGACGGGTGATCACTGGCAGCGGCGGCAGGTCGCGGGCCTCGACCCGGTCCCAGACGTCGCTCAGCAGCCGCGCGAAGCGCACCGGGTGGCGGGTCATCAGCGCGCTCAGGTCGACCGAGTGCAGCCCGATGCCCTTCTGGAAGGCGCTGAGGCTGATGGTGCGCCCACCGTAGATGTCCTTCTTGCCGACCTCGACGAACCGGCCGCCCTCGGCGAGCAGATCCAGGCCGAGCCCGATCGCGGCGCCGGTCAGCGAGTTGAGCACCACGTCGACACCACGCCCGCCGGTCACCGCCCGCGCCTGCTCGGCCCAGCCGAGGTCACGGGAGTCGAAGACATGCTCGATCCCGAGGTCGGCCAGGTGGCGGCGCTTCTCGGCGGTGCCCGCCGTCGCGATCACGGTGGCGCCCAGGTGGCGGGCCACCCCGACGGCGGCCAGACCGAGGCCGCCCGCCGCCGAGTGGATCAGGACCGTCTCGCCCGGGGCGAGGCCGGCCAGGTCGTTCAGGCCGTACCAGGCCGTCGCGGTGACCATCGGCAGCCCGGCGGCGTCGACGTCGGACAGCCAGTCGGGGATCGGGCGGGTGTGGTCGGCGCGCACGGTCAGGTGCGACGCCAGCGCCGGCATCGCGCAGGCGACCACCCGGTCACCGATCGCCGGAGCGGCGACCCCGTCGCCGACGGCCGTCACGATGCCGGCGCATTCGGTGCCGAGCAGCCCGGCGCCGCGCGGGTCGGGGTAGGTGCCCATCGTCTTCATCACGTCGAGGAAGTTCAGCGCGGACGCGGTGACGACCAGCTCGACCTCACCGGGCCCCGGGGGGCGGCGGACCAGCGGACGCAGCGTCAGCCCGTCCCAGCTGCCGGGACGATCCGGGCTCAGCCGCACGGCCTGCTCGGCGCGCCGCCAAGGAGTCACCCCGGCCGCCGGCTCGCCGGCATCCGCTGCGGCGACGGTGGCGGCGACGATCCGGCCGACGTGGCGACGGCCGTCGCGGACCACGACCTGGTCGGTGTCCTCGTCCGGGGCCGACAGCAGCGCCGACAGCCCCGTCACGATGTCGGCCACCCGGCCGCGTGCCCCATGCGTGACGTCGAGCAGCACGGGACGCAGCTCCGGGTGCTCGCGGCCGAGCACCCGACCGAAGCCCCAGTACAGCGCGGCGCCGGGGTCAGGGGCGGCGGGGTCGGCGGCAGCGGACCCGTCGGCGGCAGCGGACCCGTCGAGCGCCTGGGCGGCCGTGGTGACGATCACGAACCGCGGGGTGGTCGGCTGCTCCACGGCGACGGACACGAGCGCGGCCAGTTCGAGCAGCCCGCGGCGCTGCGCGGCGAGACCGGCGTCGGCCGCGGGGGCGAGCACGACGACATGCGTCGGTGCACCGCCCCACGGCGTCGCCGGGTCCGCGAGGTCGTGCTGGGCCGGGGTGACGCCGTGGGCGGTGAGGGCCTCGGCCAGCTCCCGGGCCGTGTCACCGAGGCCCGGGCCGGCGACGACCGCCCAGGTTCCGGCCGCGCCCGCACTCCTCCCACCCGCACTGCCCGCGCCACCCGCACTGCCCGCGCCCCCACCGACCGTGTCCGTCAGCTCCGCCGCGTCGGCGGCCGGGGGCTGTTCGGTGAACTCAAGGCGGTAGTCACGCCACTCCCCCGCGCCCGCCTCGCCGGGGGCGTCGGGGAGGGCCTCCATGCGCAGGCCTTCCATCGTCAGCAGCAGGCGCCGGTCGGCGTCGAAGACGTGGAAGTCCAGGGTGGTCGAGTCGCGGCGCACCGCGTGCGACCACACCGCGGTCGGTGGCTCGGTGAGCGATCCCACCACCCGCACCCGGTCGACCGAACGCGGCACCACGGCTCCGTCGCCTCCGGTCAGGGCCAGGGCGACCTGCAGCGCGGCGTCCCACAACGCCGGATGCAGCTCGTCGGGACGTGCGCCGGCCCGGCACCGTTCGGGCAGCACGACCTCACCGAGCGCCTCGGCACCGGCGGCGCCGTCCGTACCGTCCGCGTCGTCCGTCGCGGGGCCGGCCTGGAACAGCCGGCGCAGGCCGCGGAACGACGGGCCGTAGTTCAGGCCGCGGGCGGCGCACGCCGCGTAGAACTCCTCCGGGTCACCGGTTTCGCCGGCCAGCAGATGCCCGGGGAACAGCGGGTCGCCGTGGGACGCCGGATCACCCAGCGCCGGACCACCGTTGGACGGGACGCCGTGGGACGGAACGCCGACCGGTGCGGCGGCGCCGTGGTGCACCCGGGCGGTGGCATGCGTCGTCCAGTCGGTGGCGCCCGCGGGCAGCGACGACAGGACGAAGCTGCCGCCGCCGCTGACGTCGTCCCGCCACAGCACGCTGACGCGCAGCGGGTCGTCACCGAACGTCAGATCGCTGCGGAACTCGACGTCGGTCAGTGCGCCCGGCACCGCGCCGGTCCGGGCCCGGGCGGTGGCCAGCGCGAGCGCCAACATGCCCACACCGGGCAGGACGACCGCGTCGAACACCCGGTGGTCGACGAACCAGGGGGTGTCGTCGCGGGCCAGCTCCAGCACACCCGTCCAGACATCACTCTCGGTGACGGACGGGGTGAGGGCAACGTCGAGCGCGCCGGCGCGGCGCGGCCCGCCGCGGCCGGCCTCGACCCAGTACGTGCGGCGCTGCCACGGGTAGCCGGGAACGGTTGCCCACGCGTCACGCGGCAGGCGCCCGAACGGCTCCAGGCCGGCGATGTAGGCGCGGCCGAACGCGTGCGCGAGGTCGGCGGCCGTGCCCTCGTCGCGGCGCAGCGTCGTCACCACCCGCGGCGGGTCCTCCCGCGCGCCCGCCAGCTCCTCGACGGCCGGTGCGAGCACCGGATGCGGGCTGATCTCGACGACGTGGGTGACGCCCTCGTCGAACAGGTCTGCCAGCGCGTCGGCGAACATCACCGGCTGGCGCAGGTTGTCGGCCCAGTAGACGGCGTCCAGCTCGCGGCCGGTCAGCAGGGTGCCCCGGACCGTCGACTTCAGCGGGATGTCGCCGGCGCGGGGGCGCACCGGGGCGAGAGCGGCGAGCAGGTCCTCGCGCAGCTCGTCCATCTGCGGGCTGTGTGAGGCGTAGTCGACGTTGACCAGGCGGCAGAACGTGCCGTCGGCCTCCAGCAGCTCCTTCAGCGCGAGCACGGACTCGCCGTCACCGGACAGGACGCACGAGCGCGGCCCGTTGTTGACGGCGAGCGAGACGACCTCCTCGAAACCCTCCAGAGCCGCCCGCGCCGCATCGACGTCCAGGTCGACGGCGAGCATGTGGCCGCGGCCCGAGGCGCGCCGCACGATCACGGCGCGGCGGGCGACGATCAGCGCGGCGTCGTCGTAGCTGAGGATCCCGGCGACGGTGGCCGCGCCGACCTCGCCCTGGCTGTGACCGATGACGACGTCGGGTTCGACGCCGGCCGCGCGCCAGACCTCGGCGAGGGCGACCGACACCGCCCACAGCGCCGGCTGGACCTGGTCGACCCGGGCCAGCCATTCGTCGCCGGCGGCTCCGGCGAGCAGTTCCCGCAGGTCCCAGTCGACGTGGGGGCGCAGCGCCGCGGCGCACCGGTCGATGGTCGCGGCGAACGTCGGGTCGGTGGCGAGCAGGTCCCGGCCCATGGCCGCCCACTGGGAGCCCTGCCCGGGGAACACGAACGCGGTCCGGCCCGCGGCCCGCGCCTTGCCGACGATCAGGTCCGGGCCGTCGGAGGTGTCGCCGGCGGTGAACCGGTCCAGGGCCGCGGCGGCGCCGGACGCGGTGGTGGCGAGGACCGCCAGCCGCGACGTGAACTGGTCGCGCCGCCAGGCCAGCGTCCCCGCCAGCGCCGGGAGCTCCGTCGGCGTCGGCGTCGGCGTCGGCGTCGTCGGCACCGCGTCACCGCCGTCGGCCGGGGCGGGTGCCAGCGTGGCGCGGACGTCGTGGGCCCGGGCGGTGAGCGCCGCGTCGGTCTGCGCCGACAGCGCCAGCAACACGGGCGGCTGGGACGCGGGCGGCTGCTCCACGAGCGGCTGCGCCGCAGGCGATGCCGGGATGCGGGACGCGGCAGGCGGGTCGGTGAGCACCACGTGGGCGTTCGTGCCGCCCCAGCCGAACGAGTTCACGCCGAGAAAGACGGGGGCGTCCGCGGGAAGCCCGACCGGCTCGCCGGTGAGGCGCAGGTTCAGCTCGTCGAAGGGGATGTCGGGGTGCGGGTCGTCGGCGAACAGGCTCGGCGGGACGACCCGGTGCTCCAGCGCGAGCAGCGCCTTGACCAGCCCGGCCATGCCGGCCGCCGGCTCGAGATGGCCGATGTTGGTCTTGACCGACCCGATCGGCAGCGGGCCGGCGCCCGGGGAGCGCCGCGCGCCGAGCACCCGCCCGATGGCACCCGCCTCGACGGGGTCGCCACGGCCTGTTCCGGTGCCGTGCGCCTCGACGTAGGCGACCCGGTCGAGGGGGATGTCCGAGTCCTCGTAGACGGTGCGCAGCAGGTCCTCCTGCCCGCCCGGGTTCGGCGTCACCAGGCTCTCGCCGCCGCCGTCGTTGTTCACCGCGGTGCGGGCGATGACACCGCGGATCCGATCGCCGTCCGCGAGCGCCCGGGCGAGGGTCTTCACATATACCGCCGCGACGCCCTCGCCGCGGACGAAACCGTCGGCGGTGGCGGCGAACGCCTGGCATCGCCCGGTCGGCGACAGGCCGCCGAAGTGGGTCAGGCCGACCGAGCCCTCCGGGGAGAGGATCAGGTTCACGCCCCCGACCAGCGCCGCGTCGATCTCCCCGGCCAACAGTGCCTGGCCGGCCAGGTGCAGCGCCACCAGCGACGACGAGCAGCCCGTCTCGACCGCCAGCGACGGCCCGGTGAGCCCGAGGAAGTACGAGATTCGGGTGGCGGCCATGTCCATCGCCGTCCCGAACGCGCTGTGCTGGGTCGGGGCCGCGCCGCGGTCCTTGCGCAGCAGCTCGTAGTCATGCCAGGACGAGCCAACGTACACGCCGGTGCGGGTGCCGGCGAGGCTCGCGGCCCGGGTCCCCGCGTCCTCCAGCGCCCGCCAGGACGTCTCCAGCATCAGCCGGTGCTGCGGGTCGATCGCGACGGCCTCCCGCGGCGAGATACCGAAGAACGTCGCGTCGAAGTCGCCGACGCCGTCGAGGAAACCGCCGACGTCCTGGATCACCTTCTCCGGGTCCAGCTGGGCGGTGCGGTCCCAACGGTCTGCCGGCACCGGACGGATCGCGTCACCGCGGTCGACGAGCAGCCGCCAGAAGCTGTCGACGTCAGGCGCGCCGGGAAAGCGGCCGGCCACACCCACCACCGCGAGGAGCCGGGACGGTTCCTGCAACACATCGATCTCCCAAACGGTAGGAGTTCCCGAACGGTGGAGTTCCTCGTTCGGGCGGTCCGGTTCACGCGGCGGCGCGCAGCCGTTTCCCGCGGATCCTGGCGACCATTCCCGCAAGCGTTGTTCCAGGGCCCAGCTCGACCAGATCAACCGCACCGGCTGCCAGCAGCAGACGAATGCTGCGCTCCCACTGGACGGGCTCACAGATCTGCCGGGCGAGGGTGTGTGCGATCTCGCCGGGAACGTGCGGGCGGGCCGTCACGTTCGCGATGACCGGAATCTCCGGCGGCGCCAGGTCGAATTCCCGCGCGTACCGTTCGAACTCGACTGCGGCGGGTTTCATGTAGCGGGAGTGGAACGGGCCGCTCACGTTGAGCCGGACGGCCCGGACCGCGGTGCCGGCGGTTTCCCGCAGCAGCCTGTCGACGGCTTCCTGGGGGCCGGCGAGCACGATCTGCCCGGGGGCGTTGTACAGCGCGACGTCCAGCTCCGCCAGGCTCGGGCGGGTGAGCAGGTCGTCGATCTCCTCGGCGGCCAGGCCGAGGACGGCGGCCATCGTCCCCCCGGTGCACCGGCTCATCAGCTCGCCGCGGCGGGCGACGAGCCGCAGCCCGGTGACGAAGTCGAAGACGCCGGCGGCGAACAGGGCGGCGAACTCGCCGATGCTGTGGCCGAGCAGGTAGTCCGGAGGCGTCGGGTCGGCCTGCCGGTGCCGCAGATAGGCCAGCGCCTCGACGACGTACAGGGCCGGCTGCGCGTACTGGGTGAGCAGCAGGGCACCGTCCGGGTTCTCGACGCACAGCTCGGCGACGGAGTACCCGAGCACCGCGTCGGCGGCGGCCACCAGCTCACCGAAGTCCGCGAAGAGGTCCGCGCCCATTCCCGCCTTCTGGGCACCCTGCCCCGGGAATCCGATCACCTTCATCGTCGTCTCCCGTTCGTCTGTCGGGTGACCGTGACTCGTTCGGCCACGGGGCATCGTTCGGCCACCTGGCGTGGACGTGCGTCAGGCGCCGACGTCGACCGGCTGCGCGAGCTTCTCCACCGCCAGTACCGCGATGTCGGCGATCGTGAAGTCGACGCCGATCTCACCGGCGACGAACAGCACGTCGTAGGTGTTCTTCAGCGCGACGGCGATCTCCACGGCACCGAACGAATCGATGCCGAAACTGCCGATGGCGGCGTCGGACGGGATTTCCTCGACGGGAACCTCGAGACGCTGCGACACGATGTCGATGATGAAGATCTCGATGTCCTCGACCTGCTGGCTCACGGCGCTTCTCCCTCCGGCCGGTGGCCTTCCGACCACCTTGTGGGTACACGGATCGGGCGGTACGCCCACCGGCCGGATGCCGGCGCCGGGAACGTACCGCCCAGGTTCCATGAATTCATTGTCCGACCGGCCGCTAATCTCCTCCTTATACGGCCGCCCGGAGCGTCCGACCGCCGCCGCCGTTGCTGTCGCGCAAAATCTGAGAATTTTGGTCGCCAGGACGACAAAAGCCCTCAGATCTTCGGGCCGAGGGTTCGAGGTTTCGTTGCTGGCGGGCAAAGGTTGAGGATTTTGACTGCTCGCACGACCAGGATCCTCACCTTTTGCCAATCGCCAGGTGGCCTTGCGCGTCAGCCCACCACGGTTATCGCCCGTGCCGGGCACATCCGGGCGGCGGCCTCCCGCACGGCCGCCTGGTACCGCGTGTCGGGAACCGGCTGCAGCACCGTCGACTTCCCGTCCGGGTCGCGCTGCTCGAACACCTCGGGCGCCGCGCGCACGCACTGGCCGGCACCGACGCACAGATCGTGGTCGACGGTGACCCGCATCGTCGTCTCCCCCGCCCGTTCGGCCCCTGCCGGCTGCACTCCTGCCGGCTGCACTCCTGCCGGCTGCACTCCTGCCGGCCGCACCCCTACCGGCTCTGCCCCCACCCGCTGCGCCGGTGTCACCACGTGACCGGCAGCCGGTGCAGGCCGTAGAACAGCGCCTGGTCCTTGAACTGCAGGTCCGCGACCTCACCGTCGACGCGCAGGTCGGGGATGCGGCGGAACAGCTCGGTGAAGACGATCTCCAGCTCCAGCCGGGCGAGGTGCTGCCCGAGGCACTGGTGGATGCCGAAGCCGAACGCCAGATGCGATCGCGAGTTGCGGTGGATGTCGAACGCGTCCGGGTTCGGGAAGACCGCCGGGTCCCGGTTCGCGGCCGCGTTCGGCGCGATCAGCCCGGACCCGGCGGGGATGTGCACGCCGTGGACCTCTATGTCCTCGGTCGCCACCCGGCACGTCACGTGGTCGCCGATGCTGAAGTAGCGCAGCAGCTCGTCGACGACCCGCGGGGCCAGCGCCGGGTCGGCCTTGAACTCGGCGAGGGCCTCGGGCTGCTGGAGCAGCCCGAGCGTGCCCAGCGCGATCATGTTCGCCGTGGTCTCGTGCCCGGCGCCCAGCAGCATCACGGCCATCCCGACGAGGTGGTCGTGGTCGAACACGTCCGCCTCGCGGTACTTGCGGATCAGGGTGCTCAGCAGGTCGTCGCCGAGGTTCTCGGTACGTTCGGCGATGACGCGGCTGAGCAGGCCGCGGACCTGGATGAACGCGTTCTTGCGCTGCTCCTGGGTGCTCTCGTGGCTGAGGATCGCGCCGGTGGCGTGCTGGAAGAGGTCCCGCTCGGAGTAGGGGACACCGAGCAGCTCCGAGATCAGCAGCGACGCGGTCGGGAGCGCGAACTCGTGCACCAGGTCGACCGGGCGGGGACCGTCGAGCAGCCGGGTGACGCCTTCGTCCACGATCTTCTCGATCTGCGGACGCATGGTCTGCACGCGCCGCAGGGTGAACTCCCCGGCGAGCATGTGCCGGTAGAGGGTGTGCTCCGGAGGGTCCATCCAGATCAGGAAGCCCTTGATCTCCCCCGCGAGCGCCGCCGCGCCGGGGAACAGGGCGGGGAAGCCCGGCCGGAGCAGGTTCTTGCTGGCCTTCGGATGCGCCAGCAGATCGCGGGCCACGTCGTGGCGGGTGGTCAGCCAGCCCGCCGTGCCCTCCACGTCGACCACCGGGGTGAGGGGGCCCTTCTCCGCGAGCTCGGAGTAGGCCGCCGGTGGCGCGAACGGGCAGGCCCGGGGCATCGGGAAGGTCGGCGGTACGGAGGTCGGCTGTTCGTGCGTCAGTGCGGGCACCGCCTGCGCTTCGGTCATCTGGCATCTCCAGCATGTCGGATAATGCGTGAGCGTCGAATCACTATCCGCGCGGCCGCTAATCCCAGGCTTATGCCGGCGGAGCGGACAGCAAAATCCAGAGAAGTGGCGGATCCGGGACCATCGGGGATCCCGCGCCGCCGCCGCACCATCGGCAATTCACCTCAAGAGAGACAAAAGGGGCTCAGAGTCGTTTGACAATCCGCAAGAGTTGCGGATTTTGGCTGCCAAAAAGACCAAAATCCTCAGATCTTGCTCGGCAGCAGCGCGGAAGCGGCGGCGGAAGCCCGAGGCTCAAGATTCCACGCGACGGACTCGGTGGCGACGGAGATGCGGCGGAAGCCGGAGCCCTCAGCCGCGCAGGGTGTGGATGGCCGCGGCGACCCACCGCTGGGTCTCCTCGAGATGGCGCGGAGCGCCGTGTTCGTCGTCGTGGCTCAGCACGTGCAGTTCCCGGACGGACCGCTGCAGATGGCCGAGCTCGCCCGGCGGGATGATCTCGTCGCGGTCGCTGGCCATGTAGTAGAGCGGCACCGCGAGGGCGGTCAGCTCGTCGTCCGACAGCGCCCAGTCGCGAATGTGCCCGCCGAGCTGGTCGGCGTCCACCCCGGTCAGGTGGGCGAGGGTGTCGACGGTGATCCGGGGCAGGCCACGCTGCCACTGCGCGTCGGTGAAGAAGTCGGAGATCGGCGCCGCGGCGGTGACGACACCCACGAGGCGGCTGTCGTTGACGGCGCAGCGCAGCGCCAGGTGCCCGCTGAAGCTCAGCGCCATCGCGACCGTGCGGGACGCCTGCGCCCGGTCACCCACCGCGTCCAGCAGGTGGGACAGCGTCTGCCAGCTCTTCGCCGTGTACCCGACGGTGTTCTCGCCGACGCCGGGCATCTCGGTGACGATCCCGGCCATGTCCAGCCCGGTCGCGATCCGCAGCATCGGCGCGTACTGCTCCTTGGCGGCGACGATCCCGCCGGAGATCACCAGCAGTGGCTTCGGTTCCGCCGCGGACAGGCCGACGGCCCAGCCGCGGATCCGGCCCTCCGGCGTCTCGACGTCGAGACGCTCCAGCGCGCTGCCGGTGGCCGAGCGGGCGAACGCGTCGACGCAGTGTGCCTGCGCGGCCCGCCGCGGCGCCCCGTCCGGGAAGGGGAAGCGCGCCATCGCGTGGTAGCGCCAGGCCTCGTCGACCCGGCCGGCCCGGTCGAGCTCCGCCGCCTCGTGTGACCACTCGTGCACCCAGGATCCGGGCTCGTCGCCCGCGTCGGAGACGATCCGGTCACGCAGCCGCTCGAACTCGGCGACCGGGATGCCCTGCGTCTGGGTGTGCACATACCCGAACTGCTTGAGCTCGGCGACGTCGTTCACGCCTGCCCCCCGACGGTCTCGCGAACAGTCGGCCGGACGTCGTCGAGGCTCTCGGCGGAGGTGCTCTCGGTGGACGGGGCCGCGGTGGAAGGGATCGCGGTGGAGGTGCTCTCGGCGGAGGTGCTCTCGGTGGAAGGGATCGCGGCGATGGGCTGCGGCCAGGGCTCCTCCAGGACGCGGCGGATCTCGGCGAGCACGTCCGCGGCCTCGGCACCGTCGATCACGCGGTGGTCGAACGCCAGGCTGAGCCGCAGCACCGGGGCGACCTCGACCCGCCCGTCGCGGGCCACCGGGCGGTCCAGCACCCGGCCGACCCCGAGCGTCACCGTCGTCCCGCCGACGGAGTGGAAGCCGTCCACCGGGCGGTGGCCCAGCGAGGTCACCGCGAACGTCCCGAGCAGCAGCGCGCGGCGCTCCCACGGCCGGGCGGCACGCCAGGCCAGCAGCCGGCCGAGCGGCACCGGCAGCCCCTGGAGCTTGCGGATCGGGGCGAGCGCCGGGGCGGTGTCGGGGTCGAGGTCGCGGAACTGCTCGATGCGGTCCTGGATCGCGTCGAGATCACCGGCGGCGACGTCCGGGACGACGGTGGCGAGCACGACGCGCTGGCCGCCCATGGTCCGGTCGAAGGTGACCTTGCCGTTGACCTGCGGGTGGCGGGCGACCACCGGACGCAGCCAGCCGCGGATCGACGCGTTGGCCTCGGGGTGCGCGGCCAGCGCGCGCCCGCCGGCGGCGACGATGTACGTCACCAGGGACAGCTTCCGTCCGGTGCGTTCCCGGCGGGCGGCGCGGTGCGCCAGCACCTGGGTCATGTCGACCTCGGTGTCCAGGAACACCGGGGAGAAGGACCGGATCTGGTCGAGGAAGTAGAGGGTGTGGCGGCGTGCGGGGGCCACCGGCTCCACGGTCACGCTCACGCTCCCACCGCCAGCGTGTAGACCTCCGCGAGGCTGCGCGCCTCGAGGACGTCCGGCAGCGAGACCCGGGCGCCGGTCTCCCGCTCGATGACGGTCAGCAGGCGCAGCAGGTACACCGAGTCCCAGCCGGGCAGCTCGTCGAACGCGGCCCCGAGCTCCTCCTCTGCCAGAGGCAGCCCGAGCTCGTCCCTGACCAGGACGGCGAACTCCGTCGAGTTGATCATTCATGCTCTCCCAGGAAGACGGTGGTGAGCGCGACGTGGGTCGGCGCGGCGACGATGTCGCGCAGGTCGTGCCGGAAGGTCGTCCCGCCGGTCCCTCCGGTCCCGCCGGGCGACCCGGCGGCGCGGTCGTCGGCTGCGGGGGCCGCGGCGGCGGGTGCGGGTGCGGGGGCCGCGGTGAAGCCGTAGCGGGGGTAGAAGTCGCCGACGATGCCGTTCTTCGCGGTCGGCGCGTACTCGCCGAGCACCTCGCGGGCGCCGGTGTCGCGGGCGTGGTGCAGCAGGGCCACCAGGCAGGCGTGTTCGATGCCGCGGGAGAACACCCGGCAGCTGAGCAGGAAGTTGTCGATCCGCAGGACCGTGCCGCCAGTGCCGCCAGTGCCGCCCGTCCCGGCCGGCCCGTCGAGCCCCGTCCCCGCTGGCCCGTCGAGCCCGATGCGGCGGGCGAGGATCGCGCCGACCAGGCCGTTGTCGCCGAAGCGGTCCGCGGAGTGGATCGCCAGGACCAGCGCGGCGGGGTCGTCGAGCAGTGCCGCCACCGCCGGCGGCTGCAGGCGCCGGGTGGTGAGGTTGAACTGGTTGGTCCGCAGCGTGAGCTGCGACAGCCGCCCGACCTGGGACGCCCGCGCGGCCTCCAGGCGGACGGCGACGCCCAGCTCGCGCAGATAGTCCTCGATGGAGTCGAAGGTGTCCAGGAAGTCGCCGCGGGCGACGTCCTCGCGGTAGCGCGCCGGGCGGGCCCGGTCGTCCGCGGTGACCTCCCGGACGTTGAACCAGCCGTCGGCGAGCAGCCGTTCCACGTGCGACGCCGGCTCGTCGTCGACGTCGACCACGGCGATCTCGGGCAGCTCGCGGCGCACCAGCGCCCGCTCGTAGGGGCTGTCGTCGACGAACACGAAGCTCGACGTGCCGAGGTTGAGCCGGCGGGCCGTCTCCCGCAGGTTCTCCGGTTTGGGCCGCCAGTTCGCGGTGACGTCGGCGAAGTCCTCCGCGCGCAGCGTCAGCCCGGGGTGCTCGGCCAGGATCCGGCGGACCGGCTCGGGATCGTTCTTGCTCACCACCGCCAGCAGGACCCCCTGCGAGCCGATCTGGCGGGCCACCTTCTGGAAGGCGCGGAACGCCTCCCCACGGTAGGTGTCGGCGACCTCGACGCCGTCCGGTCCGTCCTCGCCGAGGATGCCGCCCCAGACCGTCCCGTCGAGGTCGAGCACCAGGCATTTGCGGGTCTGCCCGGCGACCAGGCGGGCCAGATGGCCGACCTCGCGGGCGTAGGCGGCGAGCAGGCCCGGAGCCAGGTGAGCCTTGGCGTAGACGCTCAGCCGCGGGTCACGGGCCGCCGTCCCGTCCGCGAGGATCGGGTCGAGGTCCAGCACGACGACGGACGGACGGTCCTCGGCCAGCCCGAGCAGGGCCGTGGCCGCACGCCGCCACAGCGCGCCCAGCGAGGCCCGGGAGCGGTAGTCGACGAGCTGCCCGGCGAGCAGCCGGGGCAGTGGCAGGGTGTTGAGCACCAGGGTCCCCCGGCCCGTCGCCTGGAACCGGTCGGCGAGCCCGGTCAGCAGCCGGACCTTCTCGTCGACGATCTTCTCCAGGTCGGCGAGCGTCCACGGGACGGGCAGCTCGTCCACCACGATCATCGGGTCCAGCACGCACAGGACGAGGTCCGCGCCGGCCGCGTACAGCGCGCTGCCCGGGTCGGTCAGGTCGAACACGTAGCTGTCGAACGGGGAGACGACGGGGTCGAGGACCAGGCCGTGCCGGGCCAGCTCCGCGGTGAGCGGCGCGACGAGCGGTGACAGGGTGCCGTGCCCGGTGATCGCGATCTTCACCACCGGGGCCGTCGGATGGTGTCGCCGCACCTCGGCCGCCGGGACCCGGGCCAGCAACGCGCCCGCCCGAGCCAGCTCCTCCGGCCCGAGCCCGGCCAGCAGGGGCGCGACCAGCGGGTAGCGGGCGGCGAGCTCACCGGCGCGGTGCAGCTCCAGCAGGGTGCTCGCGCCTGGGGGGTTGCTCGTGCCTTCGGAGGTGCTCGCCCCTTCGGAGCTGCTCGCGCCGTCGAGGGTGCTCGCGCCTTCGGAGGTGCTCGCGCCGTCGAGGGTGCTCGCGCCTTCGGAGGTGCTCGCGCCGTCGAGGGTGCTCACGCCTTCTCCACGGCGAAGCCGGCCCGGATCCACTTGGAGGACTCGACCGAGACGCCGACCGCCCGGTCGCCGCTCGTCATCCGGTCGAGGATCCGTTCGAGCTGGAAGAACGGGGTGGCGTTGCCGGTGTTGCCGGTCCGGCGCACACAGCTGACCTCCTGCGCGCCGGGCAGCGCGAGGCGCTCCATGATCTGGGTCGTCATCCGCCCCGACAGCTGCGGCGGCAGAACGTAGTCGACGTCGCCGGGCTTCCAGCCGACGTCCGCCAGCAGCTCGGCGAGGATCTCCTCGCTCATCACCGGGACCAGTTCCTCGATGGCCTTGTAGTCCTCGGCGACAGTCGGCGAGTCCGGGCCGGGCGGGCGGGCCCCGAACCAGTCCAGCGACTGGCCCGGTGCCCGGCCGAGACCGGTGAGTCGGGTGCTCACCTGCCGGATCGTCACCGCCGCCGGGGTGGGGTCGACGCTCAGCACCGCCGCGCCCGCGCCGTCACCGAACAGCATGTAGTTGATCAGTTCGCGGGGTGGCAGCCGGGAGAAGTCCGCGCCGTAGTCGAAGACCTTCGTGCCGACGTCGCCGCCGAGCACCAGCGCCGTGCGGGGGCCGCCCGCGACCAGCAGCCGGGACGCGACCGCGAGGGCCTGGAACGCCCCCGTGCAGCCGGACTGGAGCTGGAAGGTCGGCACCCCGTCGATGCCGAGCCGGTCGGCGACGACGTTGACGGTGGTCGGCATCAGCTTGTCCGGGGTGGCCGTGCCCATCACGATCAGGTCGACAGCGTCCGGCCCCAGGCCGGCGGCGGCCAGGGCCAGCCGGGCGGCGGTCTCCCCCAGGTCCGCCAGCGTGGACACCACCTCGCCGCTGTCCAGGTCGACGGACATGTGGCGGGTGTCGGTCCCGACGAAGTGGTCGATCCACTGTCCCCAGTAGGTGTCCAGGCCGAGCCGGGCGGCGAGCGTCGGGTTGTCCACCGGCGCCCCCGGCAGGGCGGTCCCCACCCCGAGAATGTGCACGTCCGAAGCGTCCGTCACCGGTTTCCTCCAGCTGTCGTGCTGTTTCCGGAACGGACGTCATCGTCGCCGCGCCGGCTAACGTCGCCCTAAGCCGGCGTCCAGGCAGCTCCGGGCCGCCGGGCGGCGGAGCGCCGGGCGGCGGAGCGCCGGGCAGTCGAGACCCCTGGCAGCGCAGATGGGTCGCCACCTTCCGCCTGTCACAGACCGACGCCGATCAAGATCGCCAGTCGGCGGGCAGAGAGGTTCGCGCTCCGCGAACGCGGCCGGACCTCCGCGCGCCCGAGCGCCCGGGCGCGCCCGGTAGCCCCATGGCGCGGTTTGGCGAGTCGTAAGAGTGAAGGATTTTGGTCGTTCCAACGAGGTGGTCTCAGTCGGTCATTGCACACCTGTCTGGATGGGGGTGTGGGATGCCGGCTGGTCGGCGACCGTTGGGGTGGGATGTGCGTGGAAAGTTCTGGGATGCGTATGGGGCGGGAGACAGCATCACGGTGGCGGCGGGGAGAGCGGGAGTGAGTTCGTCGGCGGCTCGGTTGTGGATGCTGGCGGTGGGTGGGGTCCGGCCGCGGCCACCACAGCCGCGGTCACCGTTGCGGTTGTCGATGGCGGAGCGGGAGGAGATCTCGCGGGGCCTGGCGGAAGAGCTGAGTTTCTCCG